>CAYZAH010000567.1:0-3671 GCA_964475805.1 uncultured Pirellulales bacterium
TAGTATTGCAGGTCCGGCTGGACGATGTCCACTGCGTGATTGTAAATCATCCAGCGAAACCGCCGCTGGCTGAATTCCTGCTCGCCACCTGCCACGGGTATGGTCAAGGTATCCGTAACCTTCTTCGTGTCCTCCAGGTGGTCGAAGGGGCATGGCTCCTCGAAATACACAGCGCCGATATCTTCCAGCATTCGCCCGACTTCAATGGCTTTCGGCGGGTCGTAAGAGCTGTTCGAGTCCGCGTGAATCGCGATGTCGTCGCCCAGTCTTTTGCGCGCCAGCGGGATCAGTCGCTCCGTCCTGCCGGGCATGGCGTCGGCGTTCCGGCTCATCCGCCCGCCCACTCTGAACTTGACCGCTTTGGCTCCTGTCTCTTCTACAAGCTGAGCGAGATAGTCTACTTCCTCTTCCGGCGTTGAGTCCCGGCGTCCGCTCGCTACGTAGAAAGGCACGTCCCGCCTGACCACGCCGCCAAGCAACTGCCCGATGGATTTGCCGCTGACCCTGCCCATCATGTCCAGCAGGGCAAACTCCACCCACGCCACGGGACACCACAGGGCTATGCCCTGGAGCTTGTAGTTGCTCTGATAGCGATACACGCCGAACAAATGCGATTCCAGATCGCGGGCGTCTTTACCAATGAAGTAGGGAATGACGAGCTTGTTCAGTATCGGATACAAATACGCCGCCCTGGAATTCGTCAGGGCAATGCCTTCGGCGCCGTTTTTGGATCGGACGCGAATGAAATACTGTCCGCCTTTGCGCAGCAATTCAATGGATTCGATCACGAGCGGCGAATCGAGACCGCCCAACTCTAAAACCGGCCTCTCGGCGGCGGCGTCCAGCTTCTCGATTGTCACCATTGATCGATGCGAGCTCGGTCCCGCCCCTTTCGCGAGTGAAGGACGACCATGGAGCACGGACAAGGCGCCCGTCCCTGCCGCCATCCCGATAAAACGACGACGATCCAAACGCATGAGAGACCTCCGATCCGTCTACGCAAGAGACTTCAACAACGCGATCTCTTTCTTGACGACGCCGGTTCGTTCATCCTCGGGGAATTTGCCGAGAGACTCGTCTTCGAGACAGAGGTCCCCTTTGTAGCCCGCACGACGCAAGATAGCCGCGACCCTCCGGAAGTCGATGTCACCCTCGTAGATCGGGGAACAATACTTTCCGTATTCCCAGCCTTTGGGACGCTGGACGTTCTTTTTATCGTCCGGATATCGGATGCTCTTGCAGTGCGTGTGGAATGCCTTCGGTGCAAACCGCTCGAAAATCGCGTAAAGGTCCTTCAGCGGATGCCCGTACCAGTAGAAGTTGGCGGTATCCAGGGTCAGGCCGAGATGGGAGGAGCCGACGCCATCGAATAGTTTTTGCAGGAACGCCGGATCATTCGTGATACTGCTGTGGTTCTCTATTCCGTAGCGAACGTCGGTGCCTTCCGTGATGTCACAAAGCTGCTTGCACGCCTTGATCGCGAAAGGCAAGAACTCGTCCACCTTGGTCCGGCGAGGTACGACGTCGATCCGAATCACCTTCACGCCCAGGGGCTGTGCGGCCTTGACGAGCTTGCGGGTCCATTCGAGCTCCTCATCCAAGCGCTCGTCCAGACGGTTGTGCATCAGGAACGACGTGATGACAAGCTTGTTCTCATCGAGCTTGTCTTTGAGGGCCTGAATGTCGTCGGCCGTGGCCAGACTGTATGACTTGCCCGGGCCATAGAGGGACGGACAGCGAAGATCCATATCCACCTCGACCTCCGCGCCCTTCACACCCAACTCCTTCATCGCCGAGAAGCAATCCGGCTGGCCCGTTGGCTTCAAGAGGTTATCGCGACAGGCCACGACCCAGTGATTCGACGGTGTAGCGCCCGCGGCATTCTTAGACCCGGCCAGAGCCGCCGAGGAAAGAGCTAACCCCGCTGCGCCTTGCATAAAATCCCGGCGCGTCAATTCATGTGAAGACTTCATCATCTGTTTGTCCCTTCAATTCCGTTGAAAAACAACATTCTTAATTGAAGCTCAATTATACCCATATACATGGAAACGGTCAAAAACTATTGACGAGGCGAGTGAATTGAGATAAATGAAATTGACACTGTGTCATACTTACCCGTCGGACTTGGTGTGTGCACGCACACTCTTTTGAAAGGGCATCAGAATGGCGGAACGACTTGCCATCGACGGCGGTCCCAAAGCGGTGACCAATCAATTGGCCGGCTGGCCGCAATTCGACGAGAAGGCCATCCAGGCCGTGGAGCAGGTCCTCCGGTCGGGAAAGGTCAACTACTGGACGGGACCCCACGGCATGGAGTTCGAGCGGAAGTTCGCCGAGTGGCAAGGCAGCAGCTATGCGATCAGCGCGTCGAGCGGTACGGCCGCCCTTCACGTCGCGCTCAGTGCCCTGGGGATCGGCCCGGGCGACGAGGTGATCGTGCCGAGCTACACCTTCATCGCGAGCAGCTTCTCCATCGTTCAGGCTGGAGCGATCCCGCGCTTTGCCGATGTCAATATCGACGACCATTGCATCAGCATCGAATCCGCCGAAAAGCTCGTCGGCAAGCGGACGAAGGCTATTATGCCCGTCCATCTTTACGGCAACGTTTGCGACATGGACCCCATTCTCGAATTCGCAAAGAAGCACAATCTCTTTGTCATTGAAGACAATGCCGAGGCCTTCGGCGGCGTCTACAAGGGCAAGAAGACCGGCACCTTGGGCCACGTGGCCGCGTGCAGCTTTTGTCAGAACAAGACCTTCACTACCGGCGGCGAAGGCGGCATGGTCACCACCGACGACGAGGAATTGGCCTGGCAGGCCCGGAGCTTTCGCGACCACGGCTACGACGTCAAACAGCGGCTGAGCCTCCTCGAACTGGAGCAGAAATTGCCTTACATCCACAACACCGTCGGCTGGAACTACCGCATGACCGAAATGCAGTCGGCCATCGGCCTGGCGGAGCTGGAGCGAATGGACACCTGGAACCTGCCCCGACGACGGCGCAACGCTGAAATCATTATTGACTCGATCAAGAACCTGCCGAGCATCCTCTATATGCCCATCGACACCGAGCAGCGCCGCAACGGCTGGTACGTCATGGCGTTTTCCCTCGACATCGAGAACATGACGTGCGACATCGAGAAATTCGTGGCCGCGTGTGGCGCCGAAGGCGCTCCATGCTGGAAGGTCTTTTGGCCCCAGTGCCACACCGAGAAGGCCTATCGCCGGCACAATGCGTTCGGCAAAACCGGATTCCCGTTCACGTCCAAGGAATACACCGATCCCGAAAGCGTCGATTACAGTAAGGTGGAAGTGCCCAACGCCATCTGGCACCAGAGCCATACCTTCACGTGCTTCGCGTTCCCAACCTACAGCGAAGACGATTGCCGGCAAATCGGCCACGCGCTCGCCAAGGTCATCAAGGCCTATTCCAAATAGACAAGGAGGATAGTCACTATGCCCGCAAAGATCAAATGGGCCGTCATCGGTTCCGGCGGAATCGCTAGAAGAAGAACCATCCCGGAGGGCATTGTAAAGGCCCAAAATGCCGAGTTGTCCGTGGTCTTCGACGTCGATCAGCAGGCCAATGCCGAGGTCGCCAAAGAGCACAATGCTACACAAGCGGCGAGCATAAACGCGCTGCTCGATGCGGATTGCCAGGCCGTCTACGT
>CAYZAH010000568.1:0-3661 GCA_964475805.1 uncultured Pirellulales bacterium
TGGTATTCAGGGCTTTTGTCGAGAACATAAACCGCATTTCGTTGCTCGTTGTAGAGGCCGCGCGTGCCCTGGATCAGCCAGCGATTGTCGTAGGGACGGGGCAACTGCATGTCATAATTGTCCACGATAGACTTGCCCATCTTCGTCCGTATGACGGTGGTGACAATATCTCCTTGGGCATATTTTCGCTTGGCTCCCAGATGGTCCTTGCCGAACTTGCGCTCGAACATGTCATTGATGCCGAAGCAGTTCGTCGCCGTGGACGTCAGATAATCGAAACGATCCCCACAATTGATGTCCATCCAGCTTAGCACCGGGCCGAGCTGATGCGTAGGGTACTGGTCGCGATTGTGCTCGACAAGATACTTCGCCGGCCAGCGGTCCGCCCCGGTCTTGCCATCAAAGAACCAATGATCGATGCAATCGTGCGAATGAGCGCAGTGGCAATGAACGATCTCGCCAAACAGACCTTGCCGAATCATATTCAGAACGGCCAAGTTATCCCGTCGAAAGCTCCAGTTCTCCAACATCATGCACGGCACGCGGGTCTGTTCGTAGGTTTTCACTAAGTCCCAGCACTCATCAAGGGTGTAGGCGGCGGGCACTTCGACAGCCGCATACTTACCCGCTTTCATCGCATAGACGGCCATCGGAGTATGCCATTCCCAGTAGGTGGCAATAATGACCGCGTCGAGGTCGTCGCGATCCATGAGTTTCTTATACGTATGCTCGTCCTGCACGTAGCCGGTGGGCCTGGATTGGCCGGCCTTGACGACCCGATCCTGTCCGGCGGCGACCCTGTCTGCGAACAAATCGCACAAGGCACGAATCTCAACGCCCTCCATAAGGAGTAGGTTGCCTAAGAGGCTGCTTCCGCGTCCGCCCATCCCGACCATGCCGATGCGAACGATTCGTGAGCCTTCTGCTCGTGCGGCCTTGGACTTCGTTGCGACGCCAGCCAGAGCAAGGCCGATCGTTCCGCCCACACTCGATTTGATGAAATCTCTACGATTTTTGCTACTCATCTTCGGTCTCCTTCAAAGTCTGTCCGTCCTCAAACAACCCACAACATACGACATATGATGAACCATTGCAAGCTGTGGATACTTCTCTATAATAGTCCTAACTGTCGTAACTTGGTGACCATCCACAATGAATGTTAGGAGATCAAATCATGCGACTTCGTATCTTGGCAATTCTGATCGGCGCAATATTCCTCAGTGTGAACCCCACGGCCCAAAGCCGACAATCCAGTCCGCCAAGCGAGCCGGGCGATAAGATGATCCACGCGTATTTGACGCGCCAAGCTGAGCAGATCCATGAACGGTTCATGGAGGGCGTCAAGTCCGTGGAAGACTGGAAGAGGCTTCGCCCCAACTACATGAAGGAATATTTCTACATGCTGGGTCTGGACCCGATGCCCGAGAAGACGCCGCTCAAGGCAACGGTCACCGGGACGCTCGAAGGTGATGGCTACGACGTGGACATGCTGTACTATCAGAGCATGCCGAGGCTCTATGTCACCGCCAATCTCTACCGCCCGGAGAATATTCCAGCGGGCCGGCGTTTACCCGCCGTACTGTACGTCTGCGGACATTCCAACCGGGGCCGGAACGGCAACAAAACCGCCTATCAGTCGCACGGGATATGGTTCGCTCGGCATGGTTACATCTGCCTGACCCTCGATACGCTGCAACTCGGTGAGATCGCCGCCATTCACCACGGGACGTACCGCGAAGGACGCTGGTGGTGGCACTCGCGGGGATATACGCCCGCCGGCGTGGAGTGTCTCAACGGCATCCGGGGGATCGACTACCTCCAGGGCAGGCCGGACGTGGACCCGGAGCGGATTGCCGTGACGGGAATCAGCGGCGGCGGAGCAGCCACCTTCTGGATCGCGTCGGCTGATGAGCGAGCCAAAGTAGCCGTGCCGGTCAGCGGCATGTCGGACCTAATCTCCTACGTGCGCGACTACGTCGTCAACGAGCACTGTGATTGCATGTTTTTGTACAACACGTTCGAATGGCCGTGGACGCGCATCGCCGCGCTGATAGCGCCGCGACCGCTGCTCTTTGTCAACAGCGACCAGGATGGCCTCTTTCCGATGGATGGCAACGAACGCATCATCAACCGGCTCGAGCGTCTCTATAGCCTGTACGGTGCGGGCGACTTCGTGGACAGCCTCGTCAGCATCGGGGGACACGCGTACCGCAAGGACATTCGCCAGGCAGCCTACCGATTCATCAATACCTACTTGAAAGACGATCCGAGGGTCGTGGAGGACAGCGAGGTCGATCTGGTGACAGGCACGGGCAACAACCGCGTACATCCTATCGACCCCGAGAAGCTCCGCGTGTTTCCAAAGGACTCCGACATTCCCAAAGACGAATTAAATACGACGATTGACCAGCATTTCGTGCCGATGGCGCACGTGAGGCCGCCTCAGAAGAGCCAATATGAAAGCTGGAACGCCGGGATCTTGGCGGAGCTTCGCCAGGTTGTATTTCGATATTTCCCTGAGAGGATTCCCCGCGCCAAACTGCTCAAGGTAGCGAATGAAGGTGACATACGGCTTCAATCGGAATTCGGCATTGAAGTCCGGCTGCAGCGCGCCGCACCGGAGCTTGCCGGGGGCCCCAAACGCGTTTTGATGGTTGTACAAACCACGAGCCACGAGCCACGAGCGATGGGCGAAGAACCTGGTGACCAAGTGTACGTGTGCAGTCCGCGTGGCGTCGGCCCGACCCGCTGGACCCGCACGAATCCACCCAACTACGTCGCACGTGCCCATGTTCTGGTGGGGCGCACGGCAGATACCGGGCGCGTGTGGGACATCATCGCCGCCGCCCGCTATCTTCACAACAAATACGGCGGCGGTGTCCCGGTCTACGTCTCCGGCGACGGTGCCGCGGGCGTCCTGGCCGCCTATGCTGCACTGTGGGAGCCGGAGATTGCCGGCGTCATAGCGAGCAATCCGCCCTTGACTCACATGGACAACAAGGCGCCTCAGTTTCTCAACGTCCTGAGAGTCTGTGACGTTCCGGACGTCCTGGGTATGCTCGCCCCGCGTACCTTGACCATTTACGACGACCCCAGCGACGCAATCAAAAAAGTCGCCGAGATTTACGCCGCCGCCGGAGCCAGTGAGAGTCTCAACGTTCGATAAACAGTAGGGGCAGGCCCCTGTGCCTGCCCTGGGCGGCCACAAGGGACCGCCCCTACGGCACTTCGATAGATATGACCGTCTTAAGCCCTATCGACTGGTGTGTTTGCATTGCCTATCTCGCGTTGGTCTTCGGCCTGGCGCTCAAGAGCGCCAAGGGGCAGCAGAACAACGAGGACTATTTCGTCGGCGGGCGAAGTATGAACTGGACCGTGGTCGGAATCTCGATGTTCGCCACAAGTTTCAGTTCCATCTCCTTCCTGGGATTGCCTCAACGCGGGGCCTACCAGGACTTCAGCTTCTACCTGACGATTCTGTTCATTCCGTTCGTCATCACGCCCATTCTATGGTGGGTGTTCGTGCCGATGTTCGTCCGGCTGAAAGTCAGCAGCGGATACGAATATCTGGGCCGGCGCTTTGGATGGCCCGCCCAGCATATCGGATCAGCCCTGTATTGCATCTATGCCCTCGGCTGGATGGGAACCATGCTTTACGCGG
>CAYZAH010000569.1:0-3661 GCA_964475805.1 uncultured Pirellulales bacterium
TCTGCGGACGTTAATCGCAGCGTCGGGCGCTTGCGCTGCCCGTGTGATGGAAGACAAAAGAGTTATCGTGAGCAGCGTCAGTAGAAGAATGTTCTTGACGCGAGGGAAGGAGCAAAACACACCAGTGCGACTGTCGGGCTTGGAAAATAGGACCAGAAGAAGGTTCATAAACTTTTCCGTTCGCAGGTTTAGTGCAGGTTATGATCGAGCTACCGGTTTTGCTTCGACGCCGTCAATCGCCACGAGCGAGCCTATGGACGCCCCGGCGCGCAGTTTCTTTGCGTCCTGGTATTCTTTTGAATTGTACCACTCTTGCGCTCTGGCCAGGGATGGGAACTCCAGAATGACTAACCTTCGGGTTTCCTCGGGACCCTCGAGTGACACCATTTCGCCGGCCCTGGCAATAAACCGACCGCCATATTTCGCGACCGTACCCGGCCCTACTTTCAGGTACTCGTTATATTGGTCCCAATCAGTGACCTCAACGCGAACAATGACGTATGCCGGCATTTGCATTCTCCTTATTCATCCGCAGAAAGCGAACAAAGAGATATCCATGCCCGGTTGACTACAGGCGAGGCGAGGGCCTATCAGGCTTCGATCTTGTCGATAACGACCTGGAGGTATTTCTGGCGGTGGCCGACGCGTTTTTTGCTGTTCTTGCGTCTGCGAAGATAGGTCGGGTAGAGCTTCTTGCCCTTGACGACGGCCTCGTCGGCTGTGCCCTTGAACGACGCGACGACCTTAGCGCCTTCGAGGTAGGGGGCGCCGACCTGGACGCCCTCATCGTCACTAATGAGCAAGACCCTGTTCAGCTCGATCGTCTTGGCATCGGGCGAGACGTCCGTCAGTTCGATATTCACACAATCGCCTTCGGCGACCTTGTACTGCTTTGAGCCTTGTTCGATCACTGCGTACATTCTGAAAAACTCCAGGTTCCCATCGGTTCAAAAAGCGACATTTTACGGATTGGGCATTTTTTGTAAAGCAAATTATTCGATTTTTTGTATTGTATCGCGTAAGGCTGTGAATGGGCCGGAAAAGGGTGGCAGCCTCAAGCGGAGCTTGGGGATGGCATTTGCCGCGTCTGTCGCCAGCCCTGCGGGAAGAGGATCCCGCCCGGCCGATTGTATTGGGAACGTGAATCAGGCTATCAGGGAATCAGGAGATCAGGTAGTGGGTATCAGGTTCTCAGGGAATCAGGGGATCACGGGCGTCGGGGCCTGGCCGATATCCCTGGCGCCCTGAGAACCTGGTAGCCTCCACCCTGATAGCCCGGTATCCTGATGCCCTTTCTCCGATTTCGACTGTGGGGTGCCTCATATATGCAGATTGTGATGATACAGGACAAGATTGTCCGGCCTGAGGAGCTTGATCCCGCCTATTTCGACCGGGGGACCTTCTTCGGGGACGGGGTCTACGAGGTGATGCGAAGCTATGACGGCAAGCTATTCGCGTTTGACGCGCACATGGAGAGATTCGCGCACAGCCTGGCCGGTATTCGAATCAGCGGGGTGGACCTGGACGAAATTCGGTCCCGGGTCCGGCGGGCCTTCGAAGTAGCCGGGATGGCCAATGCCCTGGTCTATTTTCACGTCACGCGGGGTTCGGCGCCGAGGGAGCGTGTGTGGAGTACCGATCTGGAGCCGAACTTCTTCCTGAGCGTTTCGGAGCTGAGCGACAACGCCGAGATCAAAGCCAAGGGAATCGCGGTATCGACCTTTCCCGATTGGCGGTGGAAGCGATGCGATATCAAATCTCTGAACTTGCTTCCAAACGTGCTCGCCAGTACGGATGCGGCCCGAAAAGGGTGCGGCGAGGCGATCTTTGTCGACGAGGCCGGCCTGATTACCGAGGGGGCCGGCTCGGCGTTCTTTGCCGTTCGGGGGGAAACTTTGCGAACCGCGCCTTTGACCGCCAATATCCTGCCCTCGATTACTCGACAGTTCACTATCAAAGCGGCTGAGAACGTCGGGCTGAAAATCGTGGAAGAATCCTTGACGCCTGAGCAGGCGGCGTCTTCGGATGAGTTGTTGGTGGCCTCGACAACGAAGGACATTCTCGCCGTGGTCAAGTTCGACGACAAAGTCCTCGGCGACGGCAAGCCCGGCCGTCATACCAAACGAATGGCCGAGCAATTCCTCTCACTTACCATCGGCGGCCTGGAAGGTGCATCGGATTAGCGAGAGATTTGACAGTCAGAAAGAAAGGGTTAAAATAAAGCGAAAACATGGAGAATCCATTTACGACCATGACCAAGGAAATTTCCAATCCAGCCGGGGACTCAAGCTTATGAGCGAAATTATATTTATCGTCGAAGTTTCTGATGAGGGAGGGTACACCGCCAAGGCTTTGGGCCACTCCATTTTTACCGAGGGTGAGACCCTGGACGAGCTAAGGGAAAACGTCAGAGACGCCGTAAAATGTCACTTTGACCCCAAAGAAGTACCACGCATTGTGCGATTACACATCGTTAAGGATGAAGTCATAGCCCTATGAAACTCCCCCGAGATCTCAGCGGCGAGGAACTCGCAAAACTTCTAAAGCAATACGGCTACGAAATCAACCGGCAAACCGGCAGTCACATACGGCTTACCACGTCTTTTGAGGGCGAACATCATATTACTATCCCTGCCCATAAACACCTGAAAATAGGTACACTGAGCAACATCTTAGGTGATATCGCGGCCCATTTCAAAATAGATAAGGGAGAGTTAATACGAAGATTATTCTGAGGTTGACATTATGAAAGGATACATTTCAAAGATGACGGTCCTTTTGGCCGTCCTCAGTTTGTCGGGCATCGGTTGTACGAACCACGATGCAGGTAAGCCGGTCCGCGTTCAGGAATACCGCGGGACAATCCGCGTGGCGTGCGTGGGCGACAGTATCACCTACGGTTACGGGATCAAAAACCGCGTCCGGGCCTCCTATCCGGTCCAGTTAGGGCGGATGTTAGGCGCCACGTGGGAGGTTCGCAACTTCGGCGTCAGCGGTGCGACGATGCTCAAGAACGGCGATTTGCCCTATTGGGACCAGCAGGCATTTAAGGATCTGCCGGCCTATAGTCCGAACGTCATCATCATCAAGCTGGGCACCAACGACAGCAAGCCGCAAAACTGGAAGTTCAAGGACGAGTTCGCCCGCGACTACTCGGACATGATCGACCGGTTCGAGAAACTACCCTCCCATCCGCGCATCTGGATTTGCTACCCGGTCCCCGCCTATGGCGACCGGTGGGAGATCAACGAGTTCGTCATCAAGAATGAGGTCATTCCTATTATCAGCCAGGTGGCGCGGAACAAGCACGTGCCGATCATTAACCTCTACAATCCGCTTAGCGGCAAGCCGGGACTGTTTCCCGACGACATCCACCCGGACGCCGAAGGAGCGTTCCTCATCGCGAAGAAAGTCTACGCGACATTGACGGGCTTTCAGTTCATGGGAGCATACGAGCCGCCGCCGCTTCCGAAGGTGCTGATCATCGGGGACTCCATCTCTATTGGCTACTTCAAGCCGACCCAGGAGCTGCTCAAAGGCGAGGCTGTCGTTGTGCACAACCCGGGCAACGCGGCGCACACCGCCAACGGGCTCGCGAAACTGGCCGGATGGCTGGGCAATACGAAGTGGGATGTCATTCACTTCAACTTCGGCTTGCACG
>CAYZAH010000570.1:0-3661 GCA_964475805.1 uncultured Pirellulales bacterium
CGCCCAGTGCGGTTCCGTTCTTGAGGTTTCGGGTCACTCCCGCCGCCGCGCCGCCTGCCAGCTCGGTGGCGGTGGTGTCCGTGCTGAGGTCGCCGTTCGCCTGTGCGGCGAAGATGTTCCGAAAGTTGTTCCGGCTCAAGTCCAGCGACAACGCCGTCCGAAAGACGTCTTCTTTGCGCGACTGGTACTCCAGACTGTTTCTGGCGCCCACTTGAAGCGATTCGACCAGGGTGAGCCGAACCGGCTGGTTGGGCTCGATAGTCAATTTAGGCAGATTCTCGTCGACTGTGGCCTCGGGGTAATTCGGTTCCGGCCAGTGCTGGATGTGTACGAGCCGGTCCGGGCCGAACGAGGCGTTCGAGGAGTAGAGCAGGTGTTGTTGCTCCAGGAGCCGGCGGCGCAGAATGTTGCTGGGCCGTTCAATCGTGAAGGGTTCGGTCTTACCTAACGCCTCCTTTTGCTTGGCGTCGATGATGTCCGTTGCGACCGTATCCGCTTGCTCGCGATACTGAGCCGGCGTTCGACACCCGACCTGGATTAGGAGTAAAGACAATAGCAGTAATGCCGTCAGGCAACGTTTGTCTCGGCATGTTTTGTAACCCATCTGACCTCTCTGAAGATGCTCCCCACATAGCTACTATATGTATGAACCCACGTCCTTGGCGTGTTGGGCATACCCCTTTCTTTTCACACCATAAAGGTGTCCATTTATTATAAACAGTCTTACACCACTTTGTCCAGACGGATTCGGCCGCGAAAATATTGCAAAAAACACGGAAAATGTCTTTCCCGCGGGCTGAAATTCTATTGCGGGAGGGGCACGCGGGCGATAAACTCACGGTCAATCTTGCATTGGCGGCGTAGCCAAGAGGCCTAAGGCGACGGTTTGCAAAACCGTTATTCGCCGGTTCGAATCCGGCCGCCGCCTGTTGTCCTGATCTTTTGACATCTCCGCGCGACACGGCGCAGGCCGGCCCTTCCGGGGCCTTCTGAAACTGTATCATTAGCAACCGGATATGCGATGTCTTTGTTGTGATACGCTTTGAAGGGCGGTGGAGCTATGAAAGTGAACGTTGGAAAAAGCGTCCTGGAGCTTGTTGACGGCGATATTACCGAGATGGATACGGACGCCATCGTCAATGCGGCTAACGCTCGATTGGTGCTTGGTGGCGGAGTGGCTGGGGCGATTAGAAGAAAGGGCGGGCCTGAGATTCAGGCCGAATGCAACCAGATCGGCGGGACGTTTGTCGGCGGGGCGGTGATAACCACAGGCGGCAAGCTCAAAGCCAGACACGTCATCCACGCGGTCGGACCCCGTATGGGTGAGGGCGACGAGGATCGAAAACTGACGGACGCGACGCTGAACTCGCTGAAAGTGGCCGACGAAAACCGTCTGAAGAGCATCGCTTTCCCCGCGATTAGCGCTGGCATCTTCGGCTTTCCCATCGAACGGTGCGCGGAAATCATGCTCAAGACCACCATGAGCTATCTTCGAGGCCAGACCGGTCTGGAGAGGGTCGTCTTTTGCCTTTACGGCCGGGACAGCTATGACGTGTTCGAGAAGCGCCTGGAGAAGGAAACCTCGAAATGAAGGCGATGATATTGGACAAGCACGCGCCGGCTGAAGAAAAGCCTCTCAGATTGGTTGATTTGCCGGCGCCCACGCCGGGCGATCGTGAGGTTCTCGTCAAGGTTTCAGTTTGCGGCGCCTGTCATACGGACCTCGATGAGGCTGAGGGTCGGCTTGAGCCGACGATATCGCCCGTCGTACCCGGCCACCAAGTCGTCGGCACCGTGATCGACAAAGGCAAAGCCGCAAGCAAATTCGAGATCGGCGACCGGGTCGGGATTACTTGGCTGTTTTCCAGTTGCGGCCGGTGCGATTTTTGCCGGGCTGGCAACGAGAACCTTTGCGCGAACGCCCGATGGACTGGCAAAGACGCCCACGGTGGTTACGCCGAATTCACCGTCATCGGCGAAGATTTTGCCTACCCAATCCCTAATCGGTTCTCGGACGCCCAAGCGGCGCCGCTGTTATGTGCCGGCGTCATCGGGTATCGCACGCTCAGACTTGCCGATATCAAAGACGGCCAGAGGGTCGGTCTGTTCGGTTTCGGGGCCTCGGCTCACATTGTGATTCAAATCATCAAGCATAAATTCCCTAATAGCCCTGTCTTTGTTTTCACAAAAACGGCCGAGCACGCGGCGCTGGCCGAGAGTCTCGGCGCCGTCTGGACGGGCCGCTCCGGCGATCAGCCGCCGGAGAAGCTGAACAAAATCATGGATTTCACGCCGGTCGGCGAGTGTGTCCGCGACGCCTTGGGTGTCCTGGAGCGAGGCGGCCGCCTGGTCATCAACGCCATCCGCAAGGAAACACCGGTCCCGCGACTCGATTACGCCGAATACCTCTGGCTCGAAAGGGAAATCAAGTCCGTGGCGAACGTCACTCGCGTGGACGCGGAGGAGTTTCTGCCTTTAGCCGCGGAAATCCCTATCGTTCCCACCATCGAGGAATTCCCCTTGGAGCAGGCCAACGAGGTGCTCAATTCGATCAAGCACTCCAAGCTCCGCGCCGCCGCCGTGCTGAAAGTGGCGAGGGATGGCAATGTCTGAAAAAAACCTTCTCTGCGTAGATTGAATTTGCGGTCCGAATTTGTTATGCTGTAAATGGCGAATTGCTGTGCTTTGTAGCGGCGATGCCACGTGGTTGTCCGGGGCAGGCGCAAAGGCCTGCTTCTGCAGAAGAACGGTAGCGTTTTCTGGGGAAGGCTCCAGTTATGGAGACGAAGTTCAATGTCTTCGAGGTTCTCCAAATAGCCGGAAAGATCGAGCACAACGGCGCCAAGTTTTACCTCAAGACGGCTGAATCATTTGACGATCCGGACGTCCGCAATATTTGCTACCAATTAGCTTCCTGGAAGGCCAGGCACGAGAAGATTCTCGCCCAGAGGAGAAAGCGATTTTCCGAAAAGACAGGCGAATTCGGGACGTTCGACCCGAACAATTACGTCCTGTCCAACCCGCATGTAATGGCGGGTCTGGCCGTCTTTGCCACCGAGCCCCCCTCGCTCATGGGGCCGCTCAAACAGGCCGACAAGCGAGAGATATTCCGGGACGCGATCCGAAGGGCGAAAGAGGCGGTTGTCTTCTACCGCGGCTTGAAAGAGTTCGCCCGCGATCCGGCCAGCAAAGAGACCATCGATCAGATCATTAAGGAGGAAAACCGCCATATTCGATTGCTCACGGAACAGTTGAGCCCGCCACAGTAGTGGTAGGCGGAAGACCGAAGGCGACCTTCTGATCTTGGCCCCCTGTCTTCCGTCCTCCGAGATTATCTGCAGGAATTGAGCTTTTTTGCTCTATTTCGCAGATTCTCGTTAACATATTAGCAGGGCCATCGTCTAAATATATACAGGTCGCCCAAGGCGTGCAGAGTCTGTACAATGTCTGGTGCGCGGCTTTTTGTCCCGTGGGGCCAAGGTTGGCAGCCTCGGGATTGGGCCAGGAATCCGAAACTCGGAGGAGAATGAGTCTTATGGGGTGTAGCTTTCGGTATGTACGGTTCTCGCGGCGTATGCTTGTCGTCGCGATTGTTTTTGGTATTACCGGCGGGTGCAGTACTGAACGGTACAGGGCCGAAGCAGATCACGAGGTTTATGGG
>CAYZAH010000571.1:0-3654 GCA_964475805.1 uncultured Pirellulales bacterium
AGGGTTTCGTACGTCACAACGCCCTCCACGGTCTTGGACCCGTAGCGGATCTGCGTGATTGTCGCTTTGAACGTGCGATCCGGGTAGGCGTCCACATCGAACGTCGCCTCCTGGCGCTCTTTGACCTGGCCGATGTCTGCTTCATCCACGTCCACGTGGAGCTCCATCTTCGTCAAATCCTCGGCCAACGTGAAGAGCACGGGTGCTTGAAACGCGGCTGCTACCGTCTGGCCCAATTCGACGCTGCGGTCCAGCACCACGCCGTCGATGGGCGAGCGAATGACCGCCTTGCCGATATCCGTCTGGGTGACTTCGAGAGTGGCCTGGGCCTGGGCGACGGCTGCTGCGGCGCTGGCGTCGTCGGCCTTGGCCCGCTCGAAGGCCGCCTCCGCCGCGTCGAGGTCGGATTGAGACGGCACCTTCCCTTTGCTCAGCTCCTTGACCCGGTCAAGCTGGGCGAGCTTGCTGGCGGTCTCCTTGAGGGTCGCCTTGGCTTGCAGCACCTTAGCCTTAGCTGCATCCAGGGCGGCCTTCAACTGCGTTTCCTGCGCTGTGAGCTTGGAGGTGTCGAGCTCTGCCAGCACCTGGCCGACCTTGACCTTGTCGTTGTAGTCCGCCTCAACGCTCTTGACGATACCCGATATCTCGCTGCCCACCTCGACCTCGTTCGTAGGCTGAAGCGTGCCCGTGGCGGTCACGAGGACAACGAGGTTGCCTTTCTTAGCCTCCTCGGTCTCGAATTGAGTCGCACCGGCCTCGCGTTTGTCCCTGCGTACGAACATGACGGCCGCCACCACGGCGACGACCAACAAAATAACGACAATCCATCGCTTCAGGCGCCTGCGCCGCCCCGTGCCCTGGTCAAGGCCGAGGGTCTTGGCAATATCCGGCTCAGAATTCGAGTTTTTGCTCATGGTTTTTCTCCGATTTTCGAAGCGGTCTGGCGGCCTTCCGGGGCGGGAGCGTCCGCCATCGAGGTCCAGCCGCCGCCAAAGGCTTTGTACAGCCGAATCAAATTAGATGTCACGGTCCCTTTGCTCTGGGCCAATTGGTCCTGGAACGACAGGAGCGATCGCTCCGCATCCAGAACGTTGCTGAAATCAATAAGGCCCGCCTGGTACTTGTCCTGCGCCAGCTCGGCCGCCGCCTGGGCCGCCTCGGTCGCGCGACGCAAGTTGTCTCTTCGTTGCTGCTCCTGGGCGTATGCGACCAGCGCGTCTTCGACCTCCTCCAGCGAGCTCAGCACGGTCGCTCTGTACTGGATGAGCGCCTGCTCCTGCAGCGCGGACTGCACCTCGATGTTCGGACGGACCGTCGGATCGAAGACGGCCCAGGATAGGCGCGGGCCGCCGCTGATGGTTTGCGTCCTCGGGCTGGATGAATCGCGCAGCGAGAGTGTCTCGATGCCGATGGAGCCATTCAACGTCAGTTGCGGATAGAGATTCGCCGTGGCGACGCCCACCCGCGCCGTCTGAGCCGCTAACTGCCGTTCGGCTCGGCGGACGTCGGGCCTGTGCCGCACGACGTCAGCCGGCACGCCCACCGCGACCTCAGCAGGGGGGACTGGTATTGCTTCACGCTTCTCCAATTCGCCAGCTAAGTTGCCGGGTGTTTCGCCTAACAGCACGGCCAGACGATTCATCGCCTCCTCAAGCCCGGTGCGCAAGGTGGGAATCTGGGATCGCGTGTTCTCCAGATTGTACCGGGCTTGGTACATGGCAAGCTCATCTTCCAGCCCCGCTTCAGATCGCCACTGGGTCAGCTCATAGGTCTCGTTCTGCGTTGCCAAACTCGCCTCAGCCGACGCCAAGCGGGCCTGATACGTGCGAACCTCGACGTAGTTCAGGGCCGTCTCCGCTAACAGAGAGACGAGCACGTCGTGCAGGTCTTCTTCGCTGGCTTGCAGGTCGGCGTCCACCGCCTCAACAGAGCGACGGATTCCACCGAAGACATCCAGCTCCCAGCCCGCGTCAAAACTCGCAGAGTACACGTCATTAGTTGTGTCCGGCCCCGTATTGGTGTCGGTCCGGCTCGACGTAGCAGAGCCTGATGCGTTAAACGCGGGGAACAACGCACCACGAGCGACGCTCCGCCGGGCGCGCGATTCGCGAATCCGCGACC
The DNA here is from genome assembly GCA_964475805.1 of uncultured Pirellulales bacterium. Lineage (GTDB taxonomy): Bacteria > Planctomycetota > Phycisphaerae > Sedimentisphaerales > Anaerobacaceae > JAFGTG01. The sequence goes on from CAYZAH010000571.1 coordinate 2,122, forward strand.
GCGCCGTCGCCAGGTCCAGATTGCCCGCCACGGCGCGCTCGATCAGGTTGGTCAACTGGGGATCGCCGAGTTTCGTCCACCACGAAGCCAACGCGTTAGGATCAATCGGTTCGGCGGTCAAGCCATCCCCGAGCTCACTATGCCAAGTCGCCGACAGGGAGTCCTCGGGCGGGACGTAGTTCGGCCCGACGGTGCACCCGGCCACAGCCACGACCGCCAATACCTCGCATAACCTGAGCACCAATCGTCTCGCGACCACTTTGCGTAGAGCGTTCATAATCACCTTCGTTTCGAAACGGGCCCGCCGCGCCGCGGCTTCTTGTCGACTGTCTTCTTTTTTTGTGATTCTTCGCGAATACCGCGAATTCCAGCCAGGCTGAACTGCACGATGTGGTCGGCCAGATCCTCGACGGCAAATTGCATGGGTGGGCCGCCTGGAAGCGGGGCGCCTGGCTCCTTCTTGATGTGTCGCAAGTGGAGCATCGGGCCAAAACACTGGCTGATGATACTCATCTCGCAGAAACGGTACTGCTGCTCGTCCGCGCCGTCACCCAACAATTCCTGTACGAGATTGCGCATATCCTGACGCATCGGTTCCACGGTCTGCCGCATGGCTTCGCTCAGGAGTCCCGTTGGATTCGCCATTTCTTTATGCACGATCTCGACCTCGCGGTTGTCCGGTCCGCGATGCGGTGCATGAAGGCCAGAATCCGGCCGTACAATCTCTCCTGGGCCGGTGCATCGGCTGCGATCCCACCGTCCAGTGGGTGAGCCTGCACCGATTTGTCAAACGCATCTTTCCACGCCTCGACATACAGATTCTCTTTGCTGCCGAAGTGGTAATTGATCGCTGCCGTGTTGGTCTTGGCTTTCTTGCAGATCTGGGCGTGGGTCGCTTCCCAGAATCCTTTGTCTGCGAAGACCTCGGCCGCCGCCGCCAACAGGCGCCGTCGAGTATCCCGTGCGTCTTTTCTCTGTTTTCGCATGAACGAATCCTTCTAATATAATTATATCAATCACATACTTTAATTTATAAATTTAATTTGTAAATAGAAAAAAATGGAGTTTTTGCAGCGAATCGACTTGGGATTGTTTTTCCAGGCTGTAGGTCAGATCGTGCCGGGAAGTTCCGCCTGCGTGCCCTGATTGGTGGAAGATTCTGTAGATATTTATTAGTTTAATGCTCCATAATGAAAAAAAGAAGGTGATGTGTAACTTGTGTATTTACAAGTCTTTATGTTGTGTTTACGTGCCTGCGTCAGTTGCTTATCAAGAAAAAACAAGTAGTCACCACAGTTGACAGGGGATTCGCGGCGCGGTATAAACTACAATGTTTGCTTGTCGTGCGGTAGGGTTCTTGCCGGTACCTTCGCATCCTGCCGTTGACAGTGAACGGGTGACGGAAAGGAGACAGGGTGTGAAAAGGTGGGAAAGGCGTACAACGAATCCATGTCGTGGTTGTGAACAGCGGGCGAGTCCTGCGCGCGCACAAATCAGAATCCATGTAGAAACCAGGTTATTTCTGAAAGGAGA
>CAYZAH010000572.1:0-3652 GCA_964475805.1 uncultured Pirellulales bacterium
TATTAAACTTCACTCCTCTCCTCCTGACCTCAGCCCCTTTTTTTTTCATCCACTCGACGACATCAATGAATGCTGCTTTTCGACGGAGTTTCCAGCGGGTCGGAGGGCCACCGCCGAGCCGTGAAAACCGGCACCTGGCGGAACGAATCAATTCCATCGGAATAATCGGAACAGAACGAACTTTTGACTTGACAAGACGTATATATGGTCAATGGATTCTGGGCTGAGGTTTTTTTCGACCCTCCTTTCCTCCTTGCCTCAGCCCACTTTTTTTGCGCTCAAAATCAGAGCAACGCCGTACTGAAATAGCGTTCCGCCCTGTCAGGGAGCACCGTCGCGATGTTCCCATCGACCTTCTCCGCCATTCGGCGAGCGGCCCAGACGTTGGCGCCCGAGCTGATGCCGACCAGTAACCCGAAATCCGTGCCTAATTGCCGCGTGGTCTCAATCGCGTCTTCGTCCGAGACTTCCACGACGTCATCGACGAGCGAGACGTCGAGGATCGCGGGGATGAAGCCGTCGCCGATGCCCTGGATCTGATGCAGGCCCGGCTCGTGGCCCAGCAGCGCCGAGCGGTTTTCCGGCTCGACGGCGATGATCTTCGTATCTTTCTTGTGTTCTTTCAGGAATGTTCCAACGCCCTGGAGTGTTCCGCCGCTGCCAACCCCAGCTACGAAGCAGTCAATATTCCCACCCATCTGCCGCCAAAGCTCGCGTGCCGTTTGCTCGTAATGGACGCGGGGATTCTCCGGATTCTCGAATTGCTGCGGCACGAAGATATGCGGATCTTCGGCGGCCATCTGCTCGACCTTTTTGACCGCGCCGGCGATGCCTTCTGCATCGGGGATCAGAACCAGCTCGGCACCCAGAGCCTTGATGAGTTTCTTCCGCTCCTCGCTCATCCCTTCGGGCATCACGATTCGCACGCGATAGCCCATCAGGCGACCGACCAGCGCCAGGCCGATACCCGTATTGCCACTGGTAGGTTCGGTGATGATTGAATCCTCGTTGAGTTTGCCGTCCCGCTCGGCGGCCTCGATCATAGCCAGGGCCACACGGTCCTTGATGCTCCCGCCCGGATTGAGAAACTCCGCCTTGGCAAAGATCCTCTCGCCCTTCAATTGCAGGAGCGGTGTATTGCCCACAAGCTCCAGAATGTTGTCTGTCAGCATAGCGCCCTCACATCACCATCTGGCGAGCGCGACAAATCGGCTCGCTCGAAAGACCCCGTGAATTTGTTTGACAGCATACCTGCCTGCAGCAACGCTACTCCCTAAGCCACTGACAAAATGATAGTTAGATCAGCCTCCGCCGGAAACACTTTTTCACGGAAATGCACAGTTTTTTTGAAAGATTGCATTGCTCTGTAAGAATCCTTGTGGTAAACTCATTTGGTGTGAAGCACATTCACAGGGCTGGGGATATCTCGCTTTTTCCTCTCCCTCCGCACCTCAGCCCTGTATCCTCTTTCTTTCCAAATGAACCAATGAGCCAAGGTCTCTTGACCTCGGTTTCTTCCCAAATTCCTTGCCAATATCGGGCAAAACTACCACCTCCTTAACCCAATTCCGACAAGATGTTACGAAAACCATCCTCCTGCCAAGGATAGGAGCTCCCCAATCAGTATCGCCGGGCGGCGGTTTTGGTGGGGCGGGCGTGGTTGATGAAGAAGTAGCGAAGGGCGTCGATGGGATGGTCATAGAGGCCGTCTTTGAGGGGTAGCTCGCTCGGGGAGCGGCTGGATTCGGGGTAGTGGTAACATTCCATCGCCTCGATCAGGCGGGGGCAACGCGGCGAGACGACCAGCTTGCTTTGGCCGTCGCCGGAGCGGATAGCCCGGCGGATCAGCTCGATGCCCTTCAGGATGCCGCTTCGCCGGGACCGTACAGTTATGCCGAGACCCCGCAACTCGCGGACGACGCTGGTTCCGGTAACGTCGTTGACGCTGCCGCCGGCTGGGTCGCAAAACGTCGCCGCCACTTGCTCTTCCGCCACGGGCGTTCGGGTCTTCACCTGGGCGGCATGCACGTCAATCGTGGCCCGGCTGCGAACGTACTCATCGATCACCCGAACGACACCAGCCCGATCCACCTGAATCCACAAGCACACGAACGGGTTGACAAATCCGAAATCCAGCGTGCGGTACAGCGGCAAGTTCGGATCATAATCCACCGGCCGAACGTGCACCGCCGGGTCGAACTCGCCAAAGATGACGTTGTCCAGCGACGGCCGATGGCACAGCATCTCCGCCTCCCAGCCCGCTCGGCTGGCCCGGCGCATCTGGGCGATGCAATCGTCGATTTTCAGATAGCCTCTCGCCGCCTTCGCTTTGCCCTGGCAATCCGACCATAAAGGACACTGCGAACAGCTTCGGTCAATACACTTCTCGATCACCTCCCACACGCACCATTTGAAGATCGGCGTGTGGAGTTGCGGCGCCGATGTCACGGCCTTCTGCATCAAGCCGTACGGCCGGTGCATCGTGCTGATCAGCTCCATCGAAGCCGTGACGGTCGGCGTGCTCTGCGTCGTGAACTTCGCGGCGGCGAACACGTCCTCATCGAACAGCTCAAGCTCGTCACAGCGGAGCTTCTGGATATGCTGGCCTCGCACGCTGGTAGCCGATTGTGTCAAGACTTCGACGGATGATCCATTGACAAAACGACACTTACCCTTGAGGACCGGGCCGTCCAAAAACGGCTCGAAGCCGTTGTGCAGAAAACTCCTCAGGTACTCGTACATCCGGCCAGCCTGCTCGCCCGAGCCGCCCAGGATACGGACCTGACAATTTGATTTGAGGACACAATCGAGCAACGTCGCCACAGCCGCTAACTCGGTCTTGCCGCCGCCACGATTCGCCCAGACGATTGCATCGCTCGATGCTCGATGGTCGGTAGCAAACGTTTGCCCAATATCGAGTGAGAAACTGTGCCAGAGATAATCCATCGGACTACTATGGTCCGGGCACATTCGTCTATCAGGCACGTCGATACCCAAGAAAGCCTTCACGTAGTTCCTCAGGTCCCGCCGGCTCTCCGGCGACCTGCGGCGAAGGTCCGCGTAGACCGACGCCGCTTTTTGAACGTCATTGCACGCATCTTGAGAAAATAGTTCTGTCACGATGTCACCTCCTGAATTGATTGCTGATGATGGAATTCTTGAAATGAACCGACAGCGTCATCGCGTTGCGATCACGCCGTGAATCAGTTGCGAGTAGTACGACTCACCGTACCCGCGCCTGTCTCAGCGCGCGGAGCAATAGTCAATTACCAAGCTCCCACCAGAGGCGCGGGTAACCCTGGCCTTCGGCAATCCACCAGAGGTCGTCGGTGCCGTTGGCGGTCTCGTCCACGAAGTCCCATCCGGCTTCGAGGAACGTACCCGCCGTTTGCATCTCGGCAGTGGTCAAGCCCGTCCCTGCGAAACTGGTCGTGTAACCGCTCGTCTCAATGTCCCAGAAGGATCGGAGGACTTCGAACGGAGGGGACGAGGCATTTTCATGGGGAGTTAAGCCAAATCCCACCAGACCACCGATACTTGGATCGCGATCGAGATCTTCAATCGGCTCGTAGATGATATGTCCTGTTGAATAACAAGAATCTATGGTGGCGCTATCAAGATACCCCACCAGGCCACCGACATATTGTCCTCC
>CAYZAH010000573.1:0-3649 GCA_964475805.1 uncultured Pirellulales bacterium
TCCGAATGGCTCGGTGACTATCACCGGCCGGGATGATGTGGATATTCCCGTCGAATTTGCCGAACTGAATCTTGCCGAACTCAAGGGCAAACCCGTCAAGTTGAAGATCACCCTTGAAAACGCCCAACTCTACGGTTTTCGTGTTGACTGAGAGAGGAAATTTGACAATGCATTTCAAGGCGAAGGAATGGGAATACTTGCGGCAATGCTGGCACCTGACCCCCAGACAGGTCGAGGTGGCCAAGCTGATGTGCGAGGGCCGTGACAACGCACAGATCGCCAAAAAGCTGCACATCGCGTATAACACGGTCCGCGTTCATCTCGGCCATATATGCAGCAAGGTCGGCGTACGCGGCCGAGTGGGTCTGATCGTCGCATTCGACGACGTCCTCCAAAAGACCAGACTTTAGCCACAGACTCCGCCACATCAGGTCTGTCATTCTGAGCCTGGACAACAGGTACTATTGCCGCCCTACGGTTCGGCGATGATCTTCCGGACCCATTCGTCATGGAGCAATTCTTCTTTTGTGACTTTCTCAGGCAAGAGGCAGGGAGCAAGCTCCATGTCAGGTCTCGTACCCACGATCTCATTGACGCTGCCATCCTGGTTGAGCATGAGATCCGCCTCCAGTACGAAAACCATGCCGCTGGCGGGAAGCCGAACCATCACCGGATTGAAATACGGGCCACAGCTCCCAGCGGTGCTCTGGCCGGCCAGCGTCGCCAGTCCGATCCGCTGCGCTGCATTCACATACTCGTCCGCCGCCGACCCGGTCCCTCCGTCGAGGAGGATGTACATCTGCCCGGAAAAGTCATACCGCCGGCGAGGATCCACTCTGCGCGTAATCTTGTAAAATACCCACCGGGTCTCATCGAATCCTTCGGGCGGCTCGATCTCCTCAACCGAAGTCTCATGGGCAAAGATCGAGACCCCGCGACGCAGGAACTCCAGAAAAGCCGGCTCATGGTCCGCCAAAAACGGCCTTCTGATCCCGCCCACCTCCGAATACGTTACGCTCTCATCCAGAAACGGGGCGATCAAATTGTCGAAGGCGTAGTAATGTAGTCCGCCGCCGTTATGCCTCACGTCGATAATGAGTTTGCGGTATTTGCCCCCGGAATCCTCCAGGAACTTCCTGATTTTCTTGCCGTCCCCGTCAATGAATGCGCCGCCCATGCACTTGACTCGGATATATCCCACCTCCGGGGCAAGTTCCAGACAGATGCAATTGCCGCCTTTCGACCCGTAGTCTGAGAACTCGACCGGATCGGCAAGACCCTTGCGCCACGGAACAAAAGCATCGCACGTTGTCTGATCGGACAGAAGAAAGGCAACCTGCCACCCACGAAAACCTGCGCCTTCATGGACAGCCAGCAGCGAGTCCGTGATCCAGTCCGTGTCACGCGGGATGTAACGCACCCATGTGTCCCGCCGAAGCCGCTCGATGTATGAAGAGCACTCCATCCCGTTCACACGCACGATTTTCGATCCCTTGGGAATCAATTGCTCTTTGTGACGCCAGTCCTCGCCGGTTCGATACTCCTGGCCATCGCGCACAACCCGGAAGGGTGGATGAACAAAGCACACCTTGTCCTGTAGCTTTGGCCAGTATGAGGCCGCGTGGAGTTGATACCAGGGTAGCTGTCCGCGGTGCCGCAGCGATTCCAGCAGATATGCCCGAAGCGATTCCTCCGAAAGAAGATGGCCGTGGCCCGAAACACCGATCAAACTGAAGTAACTATACGCCACCTGGTAGAACTCTGCGTTGCTTTCAGCCTCCTCCGCAAGCTGCATGTAACGCGGCGCCAGCGCCTCGTAACTGGGAAGACCTTTGCACTTCTCATTCAGTTCCACGAAAGGACTATAGTCCTTAGCCCACCGGGCCAGGAACTCAATGTCGCTTCGCCTGTCCTCCGCCGTCAGCCTTGGAGCACACGAACAACCGACCAATCCAAACACAACCAATAAGGCAGTAGGCAACACAAGCACCCGGGACACATGTCGAGTCCGCCCAATGTAGTGTCTTTTTCTCATCGTTTCAGTCTCCCTTGCGGCTACAGAATAATGGTCGGAGCTTCCGTTTATGCCGCAGGCAATCCGTTAGCTATCACTTCCCCGATACGGGTTGCACGGCAATGGCGGGCTGCACCCGGACGATGGCGCCCCAGGCCCAGATGTCGTCCGTGACCTTGAGCATGAGATTGTTGGTGCCTTCGTTGAGCGTGACATCGACCTTGTCCGGCTCATCGAGAATGCCCCGGCTGACGTTCACCGCGTGGACCAGCTTTCCGTCAAGCCAGGCCTTGACGCCGTCGTCCGTATAGATTTCAAGACGGGCCGGCTTCTGTTTGTCCGAGACGATTTCCGTACGCAAGTAGGCCACCGCCTGGTCGAAACCGTACAGAGCCTCATCCAAATTGACATAGGCGGGATGCTCCCCGTGAGGTTCGACCGATATGGGCTGCCAGGGGACGTTCACGTCCGGCAGCTCCGGGCCGAACGGAATATCAAAAAGCTCCGTGCCCTTCTTGCCTTTCTGCACGTATGGTCCGGCTACTTCCCAGTCACACAGATAGCCTTGGGCCCTGGCGGCAGCAACGTCCTGCGGAGTGGTGTCACTGGACTGCCTCGGTTGTCTTGACTTTGTGTCATGAACGTACCATTTGCCATTCTCATAGACAATTGGCTGGATAAATTCGCAAATCATCGATCCTTTTCGACACAAGTAGATTGGATGGACATAGCCGTTGCCAGGATTGTCCGGCCATTCCGGTGTGCTCAGAAGATTGAGGATATTCGCGAAATATCCCGCTTGTTCGAGGTATCCTTGGATACTTTGGGGTGGCTGCTCCGTATATTTCACGGTCTCATAGAGGTCAATGTCCTTGTGTATGATACTGCTGAGACACGTTAGCAAAGCGGCCAGTGGCGTACTCTGATCCGTGTAGCTTGCGCCGGCCCGTATTCTGTCCATTTCTTCTTTGAAGGTCTCAGTATTTCGTTTATCCCAGAGGCTTCGCAAACCCAGGTATTTGTCCGGGATATCGGCAAGTGTGGTGCCGTCCCTTTCGGGATATAGAAAAGAGATCATACACCATCCATCGGAATATTGACCCGTGTAGTCTTTCATCGTCACGGCCAGCCTACCATCGACCGTGTCCGTCGCCATGACCTCACGATTCGTATCAAGAAGTATCGTCGTTTTAGGTAAGATGAACCGATAGTAATTCAGGCAATAGGGCATGATAAGGCCGGTCCTGAAATACCACAGGGGTCCTTCTCTCCAATAGGCCGGAGCGCCTCCGGGGATAAGCGGTATGTCTTCGAGATTCGCCACACCGATAACCTTAAAATGGCCTCCCGGCTGGACTTCTTCCGAAAGATGAATGCTATAAGAGGCCGTGGTATCATCCAGGTATTCCACGTCCACCTTGCAAAGGTTACCAGCTAAGTCGTAGACTCGAAAATTTTCTATAATTGACACGTAGCCAAGTGTCAGGACATTTGTTGCCGCAGGTCCGTGGTTCGGGAACTCAAAATAGAGAGCTCCCCGGACGTCATCCTTGTCGGCACTTCCAACGAGGATAAAGCTCGAGTCGACTCTCAGATCGCCCTGCTCTTTTTCCTTTTCGATCAGTTTGTGGAGTT
>CAYZAH010000574.1:0-3648 GCA_964475805.1 uncultured Pirellulales bacterium
TACCGCCCGCGTAGTTCCATAACTCTCGCCGGCTATGTATTTGGGCGAGAGCCACCGCTGATATTCCGTGACGTAGAGTCGGACAAATTCACCCATTACTCTTACGTCTTCCTGCAGATTATAGAACTGTTGTGCGTTGATCTCGTCGGAGGCCCGGCTGTAGCCCGTCCCGACGGGATCCACAAAGACGACGTCCGTGAAGTCGAGCCAGGTATATTCGTTGTCCACTAATTCATAGGATCGAGGCAAAGCCGTCCCATTGTCCGCGAGCAGAACCCTTCGCGGGCCCAGTGCCCCCATGTGCAGCCAGATAGCCGAAGAGCCGGGACCACCGTTGAAAGCGAAGGTGACGGGCCGCTGTGAAAGGCCTTCTTGGCCCTCTTTGGTGTAGGCAATGAAGAATATCTTGGCTACTGGTTTGCCGCCTTCGCCTTTGATCGGCATATATCCGGCGACGGCGGTATACGATATTGACTTGCCGTTTATATTCAGTGTGTGTTGCGTGATTGAGGCGCCTTCGACGTAGGATGGTTCCGGAAGGTTCTGCGTTTTCTGTCCGGCGTCGGCGGTTCCCACGGCTGTGCAAACAGACGCCTCAAATATCAGACCGACCGTGATTACGGCCAGGACGTGGAATGACTTCATGGATGGTTCTCCAAATCAGATTGTCGAAATGTATCTACCACGGCGGCTTCATCAACCTGGTTGCGAATTCGAATTCTGCTCGGGCAGAGAGCCCACCTGTACCGTAACCGTTTCCTTCTTGCCCTTGCGATAAAGCTCAATGGTAGCATTCTGGCCCGGCTCAAGCGAGGTAACATCGTTCAGCAGCTCGAAGGTGTCGGCGGTCTTCTTGCCGTTGACGGACACAATAAAATCGTTGGGCATCAGCCCTGCTTTCTCAGCCGGGCTGCCGGGTGTCACGCTGACAACCAGAGAGCCTTTCGAGTCGGGTAAACCCATCGTTTTCGCGACCTGGTCGTTGACGTCTTTGATCTCTATTCCCAGATACCCCCTGACGACCTTGCCTTTTTCAATGAGCTGATTCATCACGATCTTTGCGGTATTAGATGGGATCACCAGCCCGATGCCTGCGTTCGCTCTGACAGGCGAGATGATGGCCGTGTTGATTCCAATAACTTGTCCCAGCATATTCGCCAGCGGGCCGCCGGAATTGCCCGGGTTAATCGCCGCGTCGGTCTGCAGGAAAGTCTGGCGGCCGTCACTCGTGGTCCGGCCCTTCGCGGAAATGATCCCGGCCGTGACGGTCTGAGGCAGCCCTTCCGGAGCGCCGACGGCCAGGACCCAATCTCCGACCTCCATCTCATCACTGTTGCCCAAGGTCACAGAGATCAAGTCGGGCGCGTCAATCTTCACGACCGCCAGATCGCTCCGACTGTCCGTCCGCACCCATTGTGTCTTGTAGCTGCGCCCGTCGGCCAACGTGACGACAACCGTATCGGCGCCGTGAACAACGTGCCAGTTCGTCAGGATGTAGCCCTTGTCGGCGTCGATGATAATGCCGCTGCCCAGCCCATACTGGTACGAATGCTCCGGCGGGGTCTGCGGAGCGGATGGACTCGTCGCGCCGGGCTCGCCGAAGAACCACCTAAGAAAGTTGTTCATGTCCGGCGATGTCTCGGGCTGAACCTTGATGTGTTTGCTCACCTGTACGACGACCACCGCCGGCATGATGGTCCTCGATACAGCGCGAAAAAGCGGTGACAGCGTGTCTCCCTTTTGTACGGAAGCAAGAAGACTCTGATAGGCGTGGACCTCGCTGGAGGTTTGCTCATACCCAATGCGCCCCGCCAGATAGGGTATGTAGATAAGTATGGCGGCTATCACAACAATCATCACCAACAACGTAAACAACGATCTTGTTCTGGCATTCATCATTTCATGTCTCCTAATTCGCTGGCGGTTCCTTTAACCCGAGGCCGGCGTACCTGATCACCGGTCCGTGCATTCGTAAGATAGGCCACCGCGAACCCCGGCGCTATGAGGAAAATGCTCGTTTTGCATAAAGAAATTCATTAGACAGCTTTCCTGTTGCGCCGATTCACAAGATGAAGGTGTTAGAGCGATTTCGTTGTGCAGTAGAGGCCGGTGGCGCCACTTGGGTCCGGCGGGTGTGGCGTGACGATCTGAGGTGTATCCGCGCCGTCCCAACAGCGGACGGTGAAGATGTGATCGCCGAACTCAAAGGGCCAATTGTACCGCCAAATCACCCACGTCAGATCGGAGAGCGGCGTGCGGAGCTCCGCTTCGCGCCACGCGCCGTTATCGACCCGCAACTCGACCTTCGAGATGCCGCGTGCTCCGGCCGATCAACGACACAGAATAATCGATACCGCCAACCTATATGTATGAAAGGGGAAACGGCTCCTGAAGCCAAATAGGGAATTCCCTCAATTGGCGCGATAAATTGCTTAGGAGCGTGGCCGGGACGAACTCGCGAACAAGAGATAGTGCTCGCAGCAAAGACGCTGGAAGATCGAGTGTGGCTCGGCCCAGAGCCGGCGGCGTTCCAGGCGGCTGATTTCCAGCGGACCCCTGGGCGGGCGCATTGTTCCATCGGCCCCCGTTTCTCGATAGAGCAATCGTTTCGAGTGAACGGAATCGTGCTGGCTCGAAAAGAGCTTCTCGCGTCCCAGGATCTTCAGACCAAACGTCGCCGCTTGCACCGCAAACGCGGTCTTGTCAAAGAGCTGGAAACTACTGCTCGTAACGGCATCGACGGAATCGGCAAGGTCGTCCATCATGTCCACAGTGGCTTCGAAGTCTTCATCGGTGCTTGTCGGCAACCCGAAAATGAGCATGAGCAGGTTCGAGATGCCCGCTTGATGCGAATCCTTCATCACGTGCCTGATGGTCTCCACCGACGTTCCTTTTTGGCATATATCGAGCAGTCGTTGTGAACCGCTCTCTATTCCCCAGCTAATCCATCGGCAGCCGGCCTTAAAGAGAGTCTGCAAGGTCTCGGGAGTGTAATCGCTCGTCGGACGTCCCATGATGTGAAAGTAGATGTCCAACTCCTGATGCAGTATTTCCTCGGCAAGCATTTTCATATCGGGGGCATCGACGTACTGATCGGCAAGGTAGAAATGCCGAACGCCGGACTGACGGTTCAGTTTGGACAAGTAATCAACGAATCGCGCGGTGTTCCGGTTGCGGTAGCCGCTATAGGAGAAATTGTGTGCGCAGAACCGGCACTTTCGCCACTTGCATCCGCGAGAAAAAACTGCGGGGACGACCGGTTCGGGATTGAAGTAGTCGGACAGATTCAGCTCGGCAAAATCCGGAAAAGGTATTTGATTCAAGCTGATTGTATCCGTCTTTCTGTTCGTGACGATACCGGATGTCCCTCGGTAGACCAGCCCGGGAATCTCGGAGAAGTCCCGGCCCGCGCTGAGCATTCCGAGTCCGGCCTCTCCCTCGCCCTCGAACACGGCGTCCACGAAGGGACAGGCCGTGAGAATCTCCGGCCCGTACAGAGCCGAGATCGTGGCGCCGCCCACGACAATCAGAGGTCTGATCCGACCAGGCTTCGACAATTCGGAATGCAAGAACTTGGCTACCGCCAACGAAAGCACGACTTGCCTGGGGTACATGATCGAGAATCCGACGAGTTCCGGGTCGTTGGCC
>CAYZAH010000575.1:0-2270 GCA_964475805.1 uncultured Pirellulales bacterium
GGTGCAGCCGGTGCGGCCGGCATAGCAGGCAACACGGGTACGGCCGGTAAAGCGGGCGCTACGGCGCTTGGAGGTTCCGATGGACTGGATGGAATGCCTATGACAGCCTCCGGTGGGGCGGGCGAAGCGGGTGCAATCGGCGCAGCCGGGGCAGGCGGAGGAGATGCAACGGCGGCTACCGCGGCGGGCGCCGGCGGAGCGGGAGCGTCGGCTGCCTCAGGTTCCGAAGGTGGCGTGGGCACTGGAGCCACGACCGGCGTCGGCTGAGGGACCGGGTTGGGAACCGGTGCCACGAGTGCGCCGGCTTCCTGGGCCTTCTCGTACGCCTTTGCCTGCTCTTGCGCCCACTTGTCCAGGTTCTTCTGCCATTGCTTGAACGCATCGCTGCCAGCCCATTGCTCCAATTGCTTTGCGAGGACCTTAGCCTTCTGCACCTCAGCCTCGGCCTTCCGTGCTTCGGCATCCGTCTTGTTCGCCTCCGCTTCGGTCTTTGCCTGGAGGGCTTTGGCCTCGGCTTGTTTCGCCTGGGCGAGAACCTGGGCGACGATCTGCTGTGCGAGCTTCGCCTTCAACTCGACTTGTTCCGCCTCGTTCTTGGCTTGCTGGGCTTGCGCCAGCGCCTGAACTTGTTGCAGGAGCTGCTGCTTGTCGATCTGGAGTTGTTCGAGTGTCTTCCTCTCGATCTGGAGTCGTTCGGCCTGGGCTTGGAGAGCTTGCTGGGCCTTCAATAGCTGTTCTTTTGCTTGTATTTGATCTTGCTCGGTGGTTGCGGTCTGCTCGCTTGGCGAAGAAGACTCTTCGGCCTGTTCGGAGCTGACATTGGGGTCCTCCGCTGGTTTCTGCTGACCCTGAGCCATTGGAAGGACACAGGCGAGCAGAACCAGGACGACGGTGATGACGGCTGCACTCTTCATTTTTCGATACCTCCAAACAGGTTTCTTGAGCCAGTTAATGCGGGCGATCAGACGATTCGAGTCTTCAAAGAGGCCGACCAGGGCGAGGCCCGTTTCGGCCGGGGTTGCCAGGAAGCGGCGGGCCGCTTCGAGGAGCGTCTGGCGATATTCCACCGTCTGCTCTCTGAGCAAGCTCGCAACGGTGGCATCACAGCACAGCTCGCGCAGATGCCGCAATTGCTTCCGCACGAGCCAGAGCAGCGGGTTGTACCAGTAGACCAACTGGAGGAGCATGTAGAAGCTGTGTGCGACCAGGTCGCCTCGCTTGATGTGGGCCAGCTCATGCAAGAGCATGTACTCGGTATCTTTGCGCGAGAGCGTACGAATGTAGCCGAAGGGCATGAGCAGGACGGGGCGAAACAGGCCGAAGACAGCCGGACTCTGGATGTGAGCGGTCGCCACGACTCTCGGTTTTCGCCGCAGGTTCAGCCGCTGCGCGCATTGGTCGAGCTGGTCGTAGAACGACTCCGGCAAAGCCGGCTGCCGTGGCTTGTCGGGATATTTCCTGCTCAGCCGGTGGAGCTTTACGAACAGCCACGTTCCTAATGTGATTGCGCCGAGGAACCAAACCGCCATCGCGTAGACGCGCCAGTCGAGCCGAGGTCCCACGCGGACAAGCGGGCCGGCGGTCTCAGCCGGGCTGTTCACGGCGAAAGTATCCTCGACGTCCGCCACGGTGTACGATGCCGGCGATGTCACGGATTGCCGGAACTCATCGTTGGCCGACGGGATTGCGATCGGCAGGCTCACCTCGATTAGTTTTTCCTGCCTGGCGGTCTCGATCATCTGCGTGACCACGGGTTTGAGCTTCGGGGCCACGCCGCTGGGCAGCGACAACGCCGGCGACAGGACGAGCTTGAGCAGGATCAGCGACCACAAGGCGTACCGCAATTGCGGCCACGCCCATCTGCGAATCAGCAGGTCGATGGCCGCGATCAGAAGGATAAGCAGACCGACTTGCCAGAACATGGCCGACATCCAACCCCACCATACCTGTGCTAAGTTGTTTATCTGTTCGATCATTTCTGTCTCCTTGTAGGGGCAACCCCATGTGGTTGCCCTGGGCAGGCACACGGGCCTGCCTCTACCTGTCGTCGTTCGGTCCTATGGATTCATTACGGAGAATTTCCGCTAATTCCTGTTTTTGCTTGGCGCTGAGCTGCTCTTCTTCGAATAAGAAGTGGAGCAGCGGGTCCGTCGCCCCGTCGAACGCCTGATCGAGCATCGACCGAAAAGCGATCAAGCGGGCCTTCTTCTGGGAGAGCAAAGGTTCGTAAATGCTGGTGTTGCTGTTCTTGTGCTCGCTGATCACCTTCT
>CAYZAH010000575.1:2280-3647 GCA_964475805.1 uncultured Pirellulales bacterium
GTTGTGTACGCCCAGCTCACGCCCTTGGGCAGCCGGGCCATCACTTCTCTGGCCGTAGCCGGGTGCTTCTTCCACAGCACCTTCATAATTTGCCATTCTGCCTGTGTCAATTTCATCATGTTATCTCCTTCTACAAACGTAGAAGTATTTTACTACATTTGTAGAAGCTGCCAACAGAAAAATAGAATTTTTCCGAAAAATTTTCAAAATCGCCGTTTCTGCGCCGAAAACGCGGAAAGAAGTGCCCAAGAGGATTTACTATTGATTATTGTCTATCGACTAATGAAAGGCATTTTCGTCAGCCTAATGACCGCACACGCTGCAAATAGTCAGTAGTCATTAGTCAATAGTCAATTCTTTCTTTATGGGTTTGCCGTAGACTTCGACTTCCGTGTAGTGGTTGTATTCGTTGGCTGAGTTGCCGTCACTGTAGAGACGGACATAACGTGCCTTGACGCCGTGGGCGTCGATCAGTTTGCCCTCATTGGTCTCGACGTAGTGCTTATCCTTGCCTGCTCCGAGTCCTGCCGAATTGTCGACGTCATTATTGAATAAGGTCCTGACGTTCGCGGCAAAATCGGGATCATCAGCCACCTGCACAACAACGTCATAATAAACCCACAGGTGTCTTGTATTATGCCACAGCAATATCGCATATACGGCGTATCTACGGCCGAGATCGATGGTCACACTTTGCAGGCCGGGATTGAATTCGACAAAGTCGCGTTGTGTCCCTTCTTTTCTGCCGTCGGTGACCTTTTCTATCTTTCCGATGACGGGTGCCTTATCCGTGCTGTAGACGGTTTTTCCCAACGCAACGTTTCTTGTCCCCGCCGGCACCAGGAAGGGGGGACGAGGTTTGCCGAGCGGCTTTTCCAGGTTTGGCACGTTGCGATAGCGGGGCTCGGAGATGAACAACGGTTTGGGGAGTTTTACCTCCAGCGGTACCAGTTTCGGCTGGTGGCTGCAATGTTTGCCGTAGACTTCGATTTCGATGTAGTGGTTCAGGTCATTGCTGGCGTTGCCGTTGCTGTAGAGGCGGACGTAGCGCGCCTTGACACCCTTGGCGTCGATCAGCTTGCCTTCGTTGGTTTCGATATAATGTAGGTCCTTGCCGACACCCAGACCTGCCGAGTTGTCGAGGTCGTTATTGAACACGGTTTTGACGTTCGTGGCGAAATCCTTGTCGTCGGCTACCTGTACGACCACGTCGAAATAGACCCTTGGCTGCTTATGATAATGCCATATCACGATGGCGTAGATATTGCACTCGGCTTCGAGGTCGATGGTGACCTGCTGGACGGAGGGCCCCAGCTCCACGTAGCTTCCGTCGGAGGCTTCTTTGTCGCCGTCGGTAATCATATCGA
>CAYZAH010000576.1:0-3643 GCA_964475805.1 uncultured Pirellulales bacterium
GCCGGTAGCTAACTCCCGGGCCGCACGGAGGGAAGGCATCAATATCCCCATCAAAATGGCAATCACGGCGATCACAACCAGCAGCTCGATCAAGGTGAAGCCTCTCGTTCGGGTCATTGATGCGTCTCCTTTAAGCTCTTGAGCAGCGGTCGTTCGAACGATACGTACATGATACCATAGCGCAGGGCCGAGTGTCAATCTTCCACACGATCTGTGTTTCTTCTACCGATTGGTAAAGGAACCGGGATAGCGCTGGTATGATGTTCACGGCGGACGCATTTTCTCGTCCGGATGGTGGCCGACGGTGTCACCATGAGGACGGGTACAGCGTTGCTTAGTACATCCGATGTCGGAAGAGCCAGCCGGCGAGGGTCAGGCAGACCAGGCCGATCAGCAGCATAGGCCAGAACTGAGGAATCAGGCTGCTGAAGGGAGCGGCCTGGAGGAAGGTCCCGCGAATAATCACGAGGAAGTACCGCATCGGGTTGAGCAGTGTCAGGCTTTGTATCCACTCGGGCATATTGGCGATGGGTGTGGTGAAACCCGAAAGGATAATAGAAGGCACCAGGAACAGGAACGCGCCCAAGAGCCCCTGCTGCATCGTCACAGCCAGAGAAGAGATCACCAGCCCGACTCCGACGGAGGACAACAAGTACAAGGAAAGCCCGGTGTACAAGGTGATAATGTGGCCGCGAAGCGGGATCTTGAACCAGAAGACTGTTATCAGGATGATTGCGGTGGCTTCGACAAAGCCGATTACAAACCCGGGAATGGTCTTGCCGAGGAGAATCTGCACAGGCGTCAAAGGGGTCACGAGCAACTGATCGAAGGTGCCTTGTTCCCTTTCGCGGGCCACGGAAAGAGCCGTGACCATCATCGTGACCACGAGGGTCAGCAGCGCGATGATTCCGGGAACGATGAACCAGCGGCTTTCGAGATTGGGATTGAACCAGACCCGGGTTTTGAGTACGGCGGGCGGCCCGCTGGAGCCGGCGCCGGCGGCCCATTGTTCGTTGAATCTTGCGACGATGGCCGTGACGTAGTTGAGCGCTATCACGGCGGTATTGGAATTGCGTCCGTCAACAATCACCTGCACCTGGGCGGATTTGCCCAGGAACAGATCGCGATTGAATTGCGGTCCGATGTGAACGACCAGCAAGACCTTCTTTCTGTTTATCAGGGATTTGATTTGCTCATTGTGGGTGATTGTCGCAACCTGATGGAAGTTGGGAGAGCCCCGGAACCCGTCGATCAAGTCGCGGGAGGCAGCGCTTGGGTCCTCGTTGTAGACCGCAAACGGGACGTTGTTCAGGTCAAACGTGGCCGCGTAGCCGAACACAAGCGTCTGGATGATCGGCGGGCCGACCAGGACAATACGGCTCTTGGGGTCTCTGAGAATCGCCAGAAACTCTTTGATGACCAATGCGATGATTTTGCTCAGCGAACTCAAGGTATCATTCAATCCTTTTCTTTGATTTCATGCGAATCAACGCGAAAAAGACCAGACCCATAACCAACAGGGCCAACGAGTTGGGGACGATAATTGAAGAGACATCGCCCGCCAGGAAGACGGTTTGCAGAATGGCGACGAAGTAACGGGCGGCGATGATACGCGTGATTTGCTGCACCACGACCGGCATGCTCGCGATGTCAAAAATGAAGCCGGACAATAGAAATGCCGGCAAGAACGTTGTGATTATGGCTATCTGGCCCGCCACGAACTGGTTTCTCGTCATACTCGATATGAATAGGCCCATGCCCAGGGCCACCAGCAGGAACAGAGAAGACGTGCCGAACAGAACGGCGAAGGATCCGCGCAATGGAACGTGAAATAACCAGATACCCATCGTGACAGATATGATCATTCCACTGATCCCGAGGATAAAATAGGTGATGAGTTTGCTCAGGACGATCTCTCGCATTCTTATGGGCGTCACTAACAATGCTTCCATGGTCCCGCGTTCCCATTCGCGCGTCATGACCATAGCCGTTAGCAGTGCTCCAATCAACGTCATGATAACCGCAATCAGACCCGGAACGAGGAAGTTCGTGCTTCGGACTTCCCTGTTAAACCATATTCGTTGCTGAACCTGCACCGGGCTTGTGATGCGTTTGCCGCGGGCGTGGGCCACGTGCTCGAGCCACTTGCCCCAGGCGCCTGAAATATAGCCTTGAACAAGACGCCCGTAATTGGCGTCCGTTCCGTCAACGATCACTTGAATACTTGCATCGGGATAGGTGTTCAGGTTTCGACTGAAGTCTTGCCTTATGGTGACAATCGCTTTGACTTTGCGAAGTGTCATCAAGTCCTCGGCGGCGGGCCGGTCTGAGACAATGAGCGGATCGAAATACTCTGTTCCCTGTAACTCGGCGACGAAGCTCATCGCGTCGGGACCCCGATCTTCGAGAACAAAGGCAATGGGGACGTGTTTGGCGTCGAGAGAGACTCCATAGCCGAACAAGATCAGCAAAACGACGGGCATGACCAAGGCAATCGCGATACTGCTGGGATCCCGGATGACCTGGAAGAATTCCTTTCGCACCAGGCCGCGCAAACGCATCGTCCCTCCCCCCCGCCGAGTCTTGTTCGCTTTACGCTTCACGTCGTCTTCCTGTCTTCCTCGTTTTCTTCAATGAGACGAATAAAGGCATCTTCAATCGTCGACTCGGGAATCTGGTCGGAGCGACCTATCTTGCGGATTTCAGCCGGCGTGCCGAGCGTCAGAATCTTACCCGCCGCCATGATCGCCAGACGGTCGCAATACTCGGCTTCTTCCATGAAATGCGTCGTGACCATGACGGTGACACCTTGTTCGGCAAGTGCGTTGATCTGGCTCCAAAACTCTCGGCGAGCTAACGGATCCACTCCGGAAGTCGGTTCATCGAGAAAAAGGATTTCGGGACTGTGCATCAGGGAGCAGGCCATCGCGAGCCTCTGTTTGTACCCCAGCGGCAGACCGATACTGTTGAGGTCGGCGTACGCGCTCAGCTCGAACTTTTCCAGCGCCCATTCGATTCGCTCTCTACGATGCTTTCCGGTAAGACCGTAAGCACTGCTGAAGAATCTCAGGTTTTGGCGAACGCTAAGATCGCCGTAGAGCGAGAACTTCTGAGACATGTAGCCTATCCGCAGGCGGGCCTTTGCAGGAGCCTGACGCAAATCCACACCTGCAACCCGCACGGTCCCGGCGCTTATGGGCAGGAGCCCACAGAGCATCCGAAAGGTCGTGGACTTGCCGGCGCCATTAGCGCCAAGGAGCCCAAAGACTTCACCCTGACCGACGTCAAAGCTAATTCCATTGACGGCATAGAAGTCACCAAATCGACGTTTCAGGTCTTTCACCTCAATAACGGTTTTGTCTGATTGCGATGGCCGCTGTGGCTGATCCGTATCAAAGTCGGAGCTTTCCGCCCTTTCAGATACAGACCCTTGCTCGCGCAGAATCGAAACAAAGCTATCTTCGAAGCGGGCCGGTACAGGCTCAACCGAGACTCCGGACAGATCAGGAGGCAAACCGTGCAATTGCGGAGGCGAATTGGTCTTGGTCACCAGGCGGACGTTGCCGCCCTGAATGGTCGCGTCGAGGATATCTTCTTGTTGGGCAAGTCTTTCCTGGAGGGACCTTTTGCCAAATCCGGGAGC
>CAYZAH010000577.1:0-3642 GCA_964475805.1 uncultured Pirellulales bacterium
TCGGGAAAAACGGCCTTCAACGGCTCGGTCGAATTCGGGTCGGGGTAGACGATCTCTTCCTTCCACTCGGCTGTCCCTTTGTAGGCCACGCGCGAGAAGAAAGCCTCCATGCCGGCCCGGCGTTCCTGCGGCCAGTTGTCAACACGCACGCCCATGAACGTCAGGGCCACCGCCGAGGCGATGGCGGAAGGCTCGTGGCCTTGGATCGCGCGGTAGAAGTTGACCTGGGGCACGCGGAAGTTGCTGCCGCTCGACGTCAGCATCTCGCGGGCGAATTGATCGTAGGGCATGTTGTCCCGAAGGCAATCGTGAATCCAGCGATGATACGCCTGCACCGCGTTGGGCCATAGATTGATGGGGAACTCCGCCTTGACTCGAAGCACGTCGCACCACTTCAGCGACCAGTAGTCGGCGAACTCGTCTCGCTTCAGGAGGGCGTGAATCAGTGCGGCCCGCTTGCGCGGATTGTCACTGCGAAGAAAGTCGCGAACCTCCTGCGGCTCGGGCAATGTCCCGATCACGTCCAAATACACTCGCCGGATGAAGACCTCGTCGGAACACTGATTTGCCGGCTCAACGCCTTTTTCGCGCAGCGACGCTGTTATGAGCATATCAAGACGACTGTGAGGCGCTTCGGCCAACCTCTCGCCGGTTTCATACTGCGGGAATTGGGCCTGATTTGGGAGTCCCCGACTCCAAAGAGGAACGGCCGGCGCGAGCGCCAGCAGCGAACAAAGAATACCAAACAACGAACGTCGAATAATGCCCATCGAAATATTCCGACCACCCGACCTCATTCAGTCGTCAATATTTTACATTCATTTTACTTTTATGTCAACCATCACGCCGTCATAATAGTCTATAAGCTGTGGAGATATAAATGGCCCGGAACGAGCTATTTGCAGAACGCTTTCTCTATCAAGGAGAACACATCATGCATCGCCGATTGCTGAACGTCGTCACCGTCCTGTTGGCTCTCGTTTTCACATTGGCGCCTGCCGTGCGAGCCGCAGAGAACGAAGACAAGGAGCCGAACAAGCCGCCGGCCAAGGTCTACGTACCTTACAAAGAGCTTAAGGGCGTTTTCGAGACCGAGGGGCAAGGCATCTTCCTGCCCTACACGGAGTTTCAGAGGCTCTGGCGGGCGGCGCAGGGTAAGCCGGACGCGGTAGCCGAGGCTCCGTTCAAGTATCTGATCAGCACGGCCAGGTTCCACGGGGACGTGACCGGGCAGATCGCGACGCTGCACCTCGAGCTAACGATCGACATTCTCGGCGACGGCTGGGTCCAGGTTCCGCTGGGCCTCGGCGAAGTCGCCGTATCGTCGGCGGCGATTGTTGAGTCGGAGAATACAAAAATAGTACCTCTGCTGCGCGTCGTGGACGGTGAATACATTCTCGTGACGAAGGGCAAGGGGCGGTACGTGCTCTCGCTGGATTTCGTGCGCCAGCTTGAAACGCAGCCGGGTCTGGCCGTGCTTAAGTGCCGTGTCCCCCCGGCGGCGATCACGACGCTCGAATTGCTGATTCCCGAAGAGAATCTGAAAGTGGACGTCGAACCGATGTTGGCGGCGACCACGTCGCAAGTGGATGCCAACGACGTCAGGGCCACCCGGCTCCAGGCGTTTCTCGGCTCGGCGAGGGACATTCAGTTGAGCTGGAAGCCCAA
This sequence comes from uncultured Pirellulales bacterium, assembly GCA_964475805.1. GTDB lineage: Bacteria > Planctomycetota > Phycisphaerae > Sedimentisphaerales > Anaerobacaceae > JAFGTG01. Next base: position 1,669 of record CAYZAH010000577.1, read on the forward strand.
GACACAAGCGGCGGCGGACCTCGAACCTGTGATGATCTGCGAGCAATTCCAGCACGTCAATATCGCCGAAGCGCTCATCAGTTATGACGTGACGTTGAACTACGAAATCCACCGCGGAGGGGTGGATTCGTTCACGATTCAGTTGCCCGGCGAGTTCCGGGCCACGAACGTTGTCGGGGCTAACATCGCCAAATGGGACATCGAAAGCTCGGGCGAAGCATCGGGCAAGCAGAAACTCGTCGTCAAGCTCTTCTCACCCGCTGAGGAAAAGTACACCCTCGCCATCAAGATGGAGCGCTTTCTGCAGGAGGCACAGGCCCGCGTTCAGCTCGTGCCGATTGTCACCGAGAAGGTGCTGAGACGAAGCGGCCTGATCGGGATTACCTATTCGCCGCGTCGCTCGGTTCAGCTCGAGGAGGCACGGAACCTCGCCCGGGTCGATACCGGCCAGTTGCCCAGCACTCTGCAAGCGCAGTCGCATGTCACGGCGTACCGATTCATCACGTCCGACTTCGGCGGCGCGATTGCCTTCGGGACAACGTCGCCGCGAATCAAGGTCGTTCAACGCTGGTTGTTGGGCGTCGAAAACGACCTGCTCCGGCTACGCGGGAAGATGCGCTACAAGGTCGAGCGAACGGGCATCTTCGAGCTGAACATGGACTTTCCTCCCCCCTGGGAGGTCGAAACAGTAGGCCCGGCGGAAACGCTCGTGGATGACTACCAGCTTACAGGCGAAGGCAACGCGCGAAAGCTTCACGTGTTGCTCAAGCGAGAGAAGATCGGCCAGTTCGATTTAGAGGTGACGGCCCGCGCCGAACGGTCGCAACCCGAGGGCGTAGTGGATTTCAACTTGCCGCTGCCCGAGGCGAAAGACTTGCAGTCATGTCAGGGCCAGCTCGTCTTGCTGTTAGCCGATCAGCTTCGCGCGGAAGTGCAGCCCCGAAGTACTACAGGAAACCAGCTCCAGGCCATTCCACTCCGGCAAGCCGAGCAATGGACAACGATGCCGGGCCTCTCGCCCGCAATGGCGTTCGAGTTCCGCGCGATAGACCCCAACGAGAGCCAGGGAGTGACATTCAAGATCGCGGTCAAGCCTTCCCAGGTCTCGGCAACCGTTCACCGGCTCGTGAATATCCAGCCCGGCTCCCTCGAACAGGAAGCGGTCATACAATACCGGATTCGCTACGCCCCGCTCGATACGTTCTACGTGAAAATGCCGAAGAGCCTGGCGGATTCCGAAGTGCAGATCACTGGCGCCAACATCAAGGAAAAGCCCCGCCTCAACGAGCTTCCGCCCGATCAGCGCGTAGAGCCGGCCGATCCCAACAGCGCCGGTGAAGATTGGACGTACTATAAAATCGTTCTGCAGTCGCCCGTCACCGGCGCCTACGACCTTCGGGTCCGCTGGCGAGAACCGTTCCAGGCACAACAAGGAGGGCGGGCCACCACGCTCAACGTCGAGCCTGTCCTGGCGGCGGGCAAACTCTCGGACCAGAATGGCTACGTCGCCATCGCCAAAGCGGATACGCTCGCTATCGGCGAGCCGGTCTTCAAGAACCTCATACCTGCGGACGCCGGCAGCCCCGCCGACTTGCCGTATCAGGCGCATCGGAGAATTGCGGTCCTTGCGTTCAAGTACAACGCTCCGCCGTTCGAGTTGTCATTGCCCGTCATCGTGCAGACCGAGCGGGAGGTCTTCACTACGATCATCAACGGCGTGATGATCGAACAGGTTCTCGCCCGCGACGGCTTGCTCAATACGCATGCCACCTACGCGCTGGTGACCAGCCGGGGCGACCGGCTACCCGTCACGTTGCCCGCGGGAGCCGAGCTGACCGCCGTGCTATTGAACGGCAACGAAGCGCCCGTGGAGGCGGGCGCCTCGCGGGAGGAGCTTATCGTGCGCCTGCCGCCCTCGGCGGGCCAGGTATCGAACTTCGTCCTCGAAGTCTCATACGGGCTAAAAGGAGTTTC
>CAYZAH010000578.1:0-3621 GCA_964475805.1 uncultured Pirellulales bacterium
AGATGCCCGACGTCCGTGATGTTCTGAACGTAGGTGACGTTGTATCCGAGATAGCGAAGATACCGAACGAGCACGTCGAAGCTCACGTAACTCTTCGCGTGGCCAAGATGCGCGTGCCCATAGACCGTCGGCCCGCAAACATAAATCCCAACCCGCCCTTCCTCTAAAGGCTCAAACTCCTCCTTACGCCTTATCAGACTGTTGTAGAGTCGCAGACTCATATAGTCCTCCTAAATGCTGTTGGCACAGTTCCTTGTCGAAAACGAAATCAGTGGTCATCGCTGCCAGCCAACGCACGCTCAACTTGGTTATAAATGCTCTGAGCGACATCAAGAAATTCCCGCACATCGGCAAGGGTCGGCCTTCCATCAGGAAGCAAACCCAGCTCGCCAGGATATCTTGCTTCGGTCCAGGTCGGTCAGGATACTCGAATCCACTTCTATCGAAATCAGGTTCCTCGTTAATCCCCAGAGCCTCAACGTCGAGTGGTCTTTCGGAACCTTCTTTGAATGCTCTTCAAGAACCGCCTTGAAGCATTTCTCGACGCACTGCTGAGCATGAAAAGCGGCCACGGGAGTCAGGTGCTCCAGCTGGACAATCTGGACAACATTCTCCAAATCCATCTCCGCTGATACCATCCACTCAGCACTTGCCTTCCTCATAGCAACCGGGCCCCTTCATTCATGATCTGGCGGGCGAAGCTGCTTCTTCTTTCGATGAACTCGTGGTGCATGGGTCGGGTATGCACGAGCAAATCGATGGGGTAGCGAGTCCTCAAATCAAGGATTTGGTTGGATATCCGTCGGACGATATCACGTTTCTGCCGCCATGTGGACGGCACGAAATCATCCTGTGTGACGACATAGAGATCAATATCGCTGTCTATGGTCGGTTGGCCCCAGGCATAGCTGCCAAAAAGAATGACTTTATCCGGACGTAGCGGCTTCAACGCTTCGCTGATCTGAGTTCTTAGCTCATTCGAGAGTTGTATTGAATCGCTTAGCATAGGGCGGTATTTTACCGATGCAATCCACATCGGTCAACGCCCGCATGAACTTAAACGAAGCGCCCTTATTCAACATTCCCACTTATGCGCAGTCGGTAACATCTGATATCATTGACCTCTCGGTTGAAAACAGGCCCTTTGGAGATCACTTATGGAACCCAGGAAGAAGACGTTTGATGCCGTGGCTGAGCCACGCAAATGCAAAGAAGCGGTGGCCAAAGAAACCGAAGGGATGACTCCCGAACAAACGATAGCCCACTTTGATCGCGCAGCCGTCCGCCGACGCTTTGACACGGCCTTGCGGCGAGCCGAACAAGGGAGCAAAGGAGAAGTCAAGAAAGGGAACCAATAGCACATCTTCCGGATTCGACCTAAAACAGAGTCAGCACCGCGTCAATCCGTGTCTCAGAGCGTTCTCTTGTATTTTACCTTCAAGAGTGCGGTTGCCGTGGCGGCGATGGCCTGGCCGGCTCCAATCTCGCCGAGGCCCTCGTTCGTCTTGGCCTTGACGTTCACGACCGTAAAATCAATGCCTAACAGCCCGGCCACGGCCCTTTTCATTTGCCCCTTGAAAGGCCCCAACCGCGGCTCTTCGGCGTGAATAATCACGTCGACATTGACGATGTCCCAGCGTTTCTCTTCGAGCTTCTCCTTGACGATCAGCAGAAGCTCTTTACTGTCCGCATTTTTCCAGCGAAGGTCCGTATCGGGAAAGAGCGTCCCGATGTCGCCCATCCCCGCGGCGCCGAGCAGAGCGTCGATGACAGCGTGGAGGCCTACATCGCCGTCGCTATGACCCAGCAGCCCAGCCGGGTACGGGACGTGCACACCGCAGAGCATCAACTTCTTGCCTTCGACGAGCCTGTGGATATCCGTGCCGATACCGCTTCGATATTCAGGTTTGGGCAACTCAATCACAACGTCCCTTTCGTGCTGGGTACCTCCGTGCCGCGAACGCGGACCGCCGCTCCGAGCGCCTTGCCAAGCCCCTTGAAAATGGCTTCGGCGATGTGATGGCTGTTCGTGCCGTACGGAACATTGATATGAAGATTGAATTTGCCGTTGTTCGCGAAGCTCCGCAACATTTCTTCCAGACATTCCACGTCGAAATCGCCGATCTTGTCCGTTCGGTATTCCACATTGTACACGCAGCTCGCCCGGCCGGACAGATCGACGGACACGTTTGCCAGGGCGTCCTCCATCGGGAGAGAGCTGTGGCCGTACCGGGTGATGCCTCTCTTGTCCCCGAGCGCTTTAAGCAGACATTCGCCCAGGCATATCGCAACGTCCTCGACCGTATGGTGGGCATCCACCTCCAGATCGCCTTTGGCTTTGACGACGAGATCGATCTCACTGTGCTTGCTCAGGTGGGTGAGCATGTGGTCCAGAAAGCCGAGGCCGCTGTCAATTTCGTATTGACCGACGCCGTCCAGGTTCAATTTCACCGTGACGTCGGTCTCCTTTGTCTGCCTGTGTATCTCAGCCGTTCGCGGTTCCATAAGAAATTCCTCTTCGTCTTGTAGGGGCAGGCCCGTGTGCCTGCCCTGGGGCAACCACATGGGGTTGCCCCTACGATACGATGTCTTTCAATGCCGAAATCAGTTTTTCGTTCTGCTCGCTCGTGCCGACCGTTATCCTCAGCTTGTTCTCCAGGCCGGGGAGTTGAAAATAGCGGACATAGATATTTCGCTGGACGAGCCTATCGTAAATCACTCTCGCCGGGCGGTCTTTGCTCTCGGCAAGCACAAAATTGCTATGGCTCGCGGAAACGTCGAATTTCAAAGCGAGCAACCTGCCTGCGAGCCATTCGCGGGCTGTCTTCACCTGGTCCGTGGTCTTGTTGAAATACTCGCGGTCTTTGATCGCCGCAGAAGCCAGCGCGATGGCGACGGCGTCCACGTTGTAAGAATCCTTGACTTTCATCAGTCCCGCGATGAGTTCCGGCTGGGCAACCGCGTAGCCAAACCGCAATCCCGCAAGACCGTAGCCCTTGCTCAACGACCGAAGGATAACGACGTTGTCGAAGTCTTTGACCAGGGCGACGCAATTGTCCTCGGCGAAATCGACGTAGGCCTCGTCAATCAGCAGGACGCCCGAAAGTTCATCGGCCAACGAGGCCAGCTCTGCGACGCTGACAAAAGTCCCGCTCGGCGCATTCGGATTGCAAACGATTGTGAGCGAGGCGCCGGTCTTCGTCAATTTCACCGGCAGATTAAACTCGCTGTCGAACGGGATCTCGATGGCCGGGCAATTCTGAAGCTTAGCCAGGACCGGATAGAGCGAATACGTCGGCACGGGATAAGCCACCGCGCGTCTCTCGTCACAAAACGCCCGGAAAGCCATCGTGAGCAGGTCGTCGCCGCCATTGCAGCACATAATGTTCTCGGGGGCCAGACCGTGCACTTCCGCCGCGGCTTGGCGAAACTCATCTCCCATCGGATCAGGATACCGCCGAAGCTTCTCGGCGTCGATTCCGGCCAGAGCTTTCATCACTTCCGGCGACGGTGGAAAGGGATTCTCATTGGTGTTCAGCTTGATAATGTCCCGCTGCTTGGGCTGAAAACCCGGCTCGTAACCCTTCAACGCCTCGATATTGTCTCGAAAATAGCTCATAT
>CAYZAH010000579.1:0-2712 GCA_964475805.1 uncultured Pirellulales bacterium
CTTCATGATCCACTCCTCGATTGAACTGAAACTGATCTGAGACTTTGACCTCGCCCGGCCACGCTGCCGGGCCATATAATGCTATTATACCATTGCTCCCACATTGCGTCTACTTCAGTCTCGACGCAATTACCCCTTTTGACGATTCTCACATGAAGAGCCCGCTCAGGCTTGTTTGGACGAGTTTTTCGGGATGATCAATCTATCCAAGACAAGGAGGCCAAAAAATGGTACGAAAAGACGTGCTGATCCACAAGACCCGAAGGCTGCTCGATGAGGACGACGGAGGTTTCTATAGCGAATATCGAGCATCGAATCCGCCTTTTCCTCTCTTTTCCCGCAACGGTTTTTACGTAAGGTAGTACACAACTCTCCCGTGTGACATGCTCACAGTTTCATACAGACTGTGCAAACCATGTCGAAGCCCGTCAAGTAGGTTGCTAACGCCGTGGCCGTTTCTCCTATCGCTATGCCTCGCGCGCATCGTTCCGACGCCGTACAGAAGGCCACCAGTTCACCAATCTACCCGATTCGGCAGGCTCGATGCAATTGCGGTAACTACGTATTTTTCTTTACTCGACCCTCGTGCCCCGTCCCGCGGCGAAATCCTGTCGATCCTGTTTATCCCGTCCAAACCAGCGGTTGACGAGACGAGGAAATTGAATGGCGAATATCTCCGCAGGACGCCCTGCGGGGGAACACCGAATGTACAGTATCGAAGTATGGAAAGGCTAATTCTTCTTCAACAGCATCATATCCCTGGTCAACTGAACCGCATCAGACGCTTGGGGAGTAAGAACCTTCACCTGAAAACTAGGTGGTCCGTCCGAGTGGGCCGAGTCCAGAGTGCCCTCGCCAGCGGCTGAAGAAGCAAGAGAAAGCTCAATCTTATGAACGCCCTTCTTGAGGGTGCACTCAACTTGGATTGTTCTGGGCCCAGAACTCTGTTGGGGTTTCCCGGAGTGGGCTATGAGAGCACCCCCAACGGTGAGTTTGCATTCGCTAAAACCATTGCGCATTACAGTAAAGCCATACTGCCCTTGTTGTTCGGCCTGATAGTAGAACGAGAATTTCGCGACATAGGGTAGCCTCGGATTGTGAAGCGCGTTTGCTTCCCCACCGACATCCGGGATGCGTTCGGGAACAAGGAATGCCCCGGAATAGGCCATATCCCGTTTCCAGGTCGCGCGAATGACGGGCAGGTCGGGGATTGCATTTGTCTTAGGATCAGCCGTGAATATCTCCAGTAGAGCTGCACCGCGCTCGTAGGCCGTCGTGTTTTCCTCCGGCGGTGGTTCTTGATTAACAGCGCTTTCAGCGACATGAGTCCTGGCTCCCTGATTCGTCACGGGCGATATCGGCGGAGCATTCTTGATCTGAGACAGTATGCCCAGGACTCTGGAATAGACTTCCACCCTCTCTGGCTCCTTGGATTGACGCGCGGCGTCAAGATAGGTCCCGACCATCTTAGCCTGTACGAGGAACGCCTCTCTTGTCACGATCTGCGCGTGAAGGTCCATGATTTCAAGCAGCAGTTTATCTGAGGGTTTTGGCGGCATTTGAGCTGGCTCGCCGCCCACAGCGAAGGACGACGAAGCCAACACCATCGGCAGAATGCACTGCATCAAGCGATTTCCTTTTCTTCTCATGATTTGCTCCTTTCTATAGCTTTGGTTTCACAGTAACTGAGTCCGTACTTGTCGTTCATCATCGCGATCAGAGTTTGCAGATTCGGCCCCAACTGCGACGCCGTCTCATTGTACTTGTATTACCAGCGATAATACGGATATCGGCACAATGGTAGCCTAACCATGAGGATTATAAGACGTTAAATGGATACAAATACGAATAAGTACGTATGCCATCCTTTGTCTGCACATCCCGATGTCTAAAGAGATCATACTTCCGGACACAAGATTTGAGGCCGTCACAGAGAGCGCCGGACAAGTATGAAACAGAAAATATCGAGTCTCGAAGTGCAGGAACGGGGTCTGTTTGTGTAGATGGGTGTCGATTCGGTCTGTCAGTGTCGGTCCGTGTGCCCTGGCCTACGAGCCGAGGGGCTTGGCTCGCCAGTTTCCTATGCCGTCCCACCAGAAGCTGATGTAGTCGATGACGGCCTGATCCGAGGTCTTTTGGCGAACGAGCTTGATAGCCGTATCGCGTAGCTCCTTCATGCAGGTCAGGCCGCCGGTCTGCCAGGCGCGGACGCCAATGCCGACCGCCTCACGCTCGGCCTGCTGCAAATCAGCCCTATCATTGATGAGCAGGCCGGCTAATCGCTCGGCTTCCGGTTCGAGCAGCTCGCGCCAACGCCGGCGGGCCGTTTCCTCTTGTTCGAGCACCTGCTTGAGCAATTGCTGTCGATCTCTTTGTCTTTGCTCGCGTTCGGCTCTGGCTTGGGCCAGCCGGACCGCGCGATGCTTTCGGCTCGTCGGAAGCAGCATTTCCAACAGCCCGATCAGCGGGTCGAGGATCACCCAGACCATGAAGGTCACGCCCAACGTTCCCAGGGCGATGCCGAGGAGGAATTGGTTGATAGAATACGTACCGGCAACGCCGCCGAGGCAGCCGGCTAAACCGCCCAGAAAGGGCGTCAGGATGTAGAACGCCGCGTAGTAGGGCGTACTGGTGAGCGGATGCTCGATCTCAACCGTTTGGCTGCTGCTGATGCCCCGAAAGATGGCGAAAAGATACAGGCTGACAAGCACC
>CAYZAH010000579.1:2722-3614 GCA_964475805.1 uncultured Pirellulales bacterium
GATCAGTACGCCGTGGCCCGAAAGGGAGAAGACGACCCACCAGCGAACGCCGGCCTGTCGCAGTGCAAGTACGAAGATGTAGCCCACCGCCAGCACGAACCAAATCGTGCTGGCGATGTGGGCCTTCCTTAGTTCATCCCGCCGCCTCATTTCTTTGCATCACTCCCCATGCTTCAATTTCTTGTATCACGTCGGCTCAGACGTACTTAAGCACGCAAAGTCTTAGAAGCCGGCCGCACCGGTAGCCGCAGACCCATACGAAGTAGGAGCGGGCGCCGTCATGATGTAGTAACCGGAGAAGGCGCGTGCGATCGGTCGGATGAATTCTTCGATCTTCATCGCCGCCCAGGCCAAAACCGTCGGCGGCACGTAGATGATATCGCCATCCTCGAGGAGCACATTCTTGCTCATATCGCCGTGGATGACCATGGCGTGCCAGTTGAGTTCGAAGATTCTGGACTTGCCGGTGGAAGTCTTCGCCGGCCGGATGATCTGCATTCGGTCAGTCCAGGCCAGGACGGTGGGACTACCCGCCAAGGCGATCGCGCCGAGGACGGTGTCGCGTCCGGAATAGACCTGGGCGCCCGGCGTACTGACCTGGCCGAGAACGTAGTACCTTTTGCTTCGGAAAGCAACGACACGAACGTCCACGGACTTCTCGCCGACGAGATCCTCCTGGTAAAGCTCCAGGATCTTCTTACGCAGTTCCGTGGCGACCTGTGCGGGAGTCTTACCGGCCGCGCCCATCTCGCCGACACCCTCGAAACTGATCTTGCCGTCGGGGCGAATCTGTTGCCGTTGCAGGTCGATTTCCGGGACTTTCGAGCAGTGAATCTCGATCTCGTCCGGCGGACTCAAGACGTAACGCGTTGAGGAGACCTCGACCATGTCG
>CAYZAH010000580.1:0-2119 GCA_964475805.1 uncultured Pirellulales bacterium
GGCTGTTACGGCGGCGAGGTCCGCACACCGAACATCGACAAACTTGCGGCGGGCGGTCTCCGTTTTACACACTTCTATAACAACGCGATCTGCGTCCCGACGCGGGCGTCATTGCTGAGCGGCCTGTATTCGCAACAGGTCGGCGTCTACGGCAACAGTCCGAGGGTGATGAAGAGATGTGTCACCTTAGGCGAGGTGCTCAGGGCCGCCGGGTATCGCACGTTGATGACGGGTAAATGGCACGCCCAGGAGATTCCCGTCGAGCGTGGCTTCGACCGGTATTTCGGCTTAACGGACGGCTGCTGCAATTTCTGGAATCCCGGTCCGCGCCGACCAGGCGAGCCGGAACCCGGCAGGAAGAAAACAAGCTATGGGTATCCACGCGGCTGGGCCATCGACGACAAGGTCTACAAACCTTACGCCCCCAAGGACCCGAATTTCTATACGACCGACGCCTTTACGGATTATGCGATCAAATATCTGGATGAGTACGCCGGCGAGGACAAGCCTTTTTTCCTCTACGTGGCGTATACCTCGCCGCACTATCCGCTCCACGCCTGGCCGGAGGACATCGCCAGGTATCGCGGCAAGTACATGATCGGCTGGGACAAGCTCCGCGAGCAGCGCTACGAACGCCAGACCGGGATGGGCCTGTTCGAGAAACGATGGAACATGTCGCCCCGGGATGACGTTGTGCCAAAGTGGGACGACGTTCAGGATAAAGACGCCTGGGACCTGAACATGGCGGTCTATGCGGCCATGATCGACCGGATGGACCAGAACATCGGGCGGATACTCGCGAAGATTCGTGAACGGGGCGAGGAAGAGAATACGCTGGTCCTGTTTCTTTCGGACAACGGCGGCTGTGCCGAGAATGCAAACTACACGCCAAACATCCCGCCCGGGCCGGTGGCGTCCTATCGTTCCGTCGGGGCGCCGTGGGCCAATGCAAGCAATACGCCATTTCGCAAGTTCAAGGTCTGGGACCATGAGGGCGGAATCTCCACGCCCCTCATCGCTTACTGGCCGAGCGTTATCAAGAAAGGCGGCCGGCTCACCCATCAGGTTGGTCACCTCATCGATATCATGGCGACGTTCGTGGACGTGGCTGGGGCGGACTATCCATCTTCGTATAACGGTCGGGACATATTGCCGGCTGAAGGTCAGAGTCTGTTGCCGATTCTCCAGGGTAAGCAGCGAGCGGCGCATAAACCCATCTTCTGGCAGATCAATAAGAACTCGGGCGAGCGGGCCGTGCGAACGGACAAATGGAAACTGGTCAAGGCCAATCCGAAGAAGCCCTGGGAATTGTACGACATGGAAGCGGACCGGACCGAGCTGAACAATCTGGCCGACAAGTATCCCGATAAAGCGACGGAGCTTTCGAGACTGTACGAGGGTTGGGTGAAGCGATGCAATCTGCCTGCCTGAACACAACGCGGCGGGACGAAAAGGAGTTGCGTGTGAATCGCCGAGCATTCATGAGGCTTGTTCTCCGTGGTGCGGCTGCCGGGGCAACGGCGGCAATCGTGCCGACCAGTAGAACTTTCGCAAGAGCCGTCGCCAACAAAGACAAAAGACCCAATATCGTGTTGATCATGGCCGATGATATGGGCTTCTCGGATATCGGTTGCTATGGCGGGGAGATCTACACGCCGAATCTTGATGGGCTTGCGGCCGGCGGGCTGCGCTTCACGCAGTTTTACAATGCCGCCCGATGCTGTCCAACGCGGGCGTCGCTGATGACCGGCCTGTATCCGCATCAGGCCGGGATCGGACTCATGGTGGGCAATAGGGGCTACCCCGCCTACCAGGGCTACCTGAATGAGCACTGCGTTACCATCGCCGAGGCTCTCAAGCTCGGCGGCTACCGAACGCTAATGGCCGGCAAGTGGCACGTCGGTGAAAATCGGCCTCACTGGCCGACCGACCGTGGGTTCGACAAATACTTCGGACTCATCAGCGGCGGGGCCAACTATTTCGATATCACGAAGAGCAAAGCCAAAGGCGTCAAACGCCAGATGGCGATGGATGACAAGCCGTACACGCCGCCCAAGAAGGGCTTCTACCTCACCGACGCTTTCAGCGACAACGCCGTCAATTTCATCGACCAGTACGG
>CAYZAH010000580.1:2219-3614 GCA_964475805.1 uncultured Pirellulales bacterium
AGCTGATGGATTTGAAGATGGCGGTGTACGCGGCGCAAATCGAGCGGATGGACCATGGCATCGGCCGGGTGCTTGATAAGATCAGGGAAATCGGCGCCCGGGACAATACGCTAGTCCTGTTCCTCGCCGATAACGGAGGCTGCGCCGAGGGCGGGCCGACCGGCTTCGACAATCGCAAGAACGGATTGCCGCCGGGAGGCGTCGATTCCTATATGAGCTACGGCCTCTCGTGGGCCAATGCGAGCAATACACCATTCCGACGCTACAAGCACTGGGTGCACGAAGGCGGGATTTCGACTCCGTTGATCGCGTACTGGCCTGCCGTCATCAAGAAGGCCGGCGCGCTGACCGACCAGCCCGGCCACATCATCGACATCATGGCCACGTGCCTGGATGTCGCGGGAGTCGAGTATCCCCGAACGTACAAGGGTAATGCACTCACACCGCTCGAAGGTAAGAGCCTCGTACCGATCCTCAAGGGGAAACAGCGCGAGCCTCACGACGCAATTTTCTGGGAGCACGAAGGTAACAGAGCCGTCCGGCAAGGCAAGTGGAAGCTCGTCGCCGCACACGGCAAGCCGTGGGAGTTGTACGACCTGGAGGCGGACCGCACGGAATTGAACAACTTGGCGGACGAGTATCCTGAAAAGGTCGAGCAACTCAAGGCGCTGTATCAAAGCTGGGCGAAGCGTTGTGGCGTGCTGTCCTGGCCATTCAGGAAGCCCAAAGCGTAGGGACGCATCGACGGGTGATTGTCCGGCGGCAAGACATGCAGAAAACTCGCATATTCTTCATCGACAACCTGAGAATCTTGCTGATCACCTTAGTCATCATGCAGCACTTGTCCGTTACATACGGTGGACCGGGATCATGGTACTATAATGAGGTCGAGGCGGATCAAATTACAGGCATCGCATTGAGCTGGCACAACGCCACCAACCAGGCCTTCTTCATGGGCTTTCTTTTCATGCTCGCGGGCTACTTCACGCCGAGCTCATACGACCGCAAAGGGCCCCGGCGATTCCTCAAAGACAGACTGCTTCGCCTGGGTATCCCGATCTTGTGCTACGACCTTGTCATCGGCCCGCTTGTGGCCTATCCCCTGATTCGGACCGGCGCCTGGACGTCCTTTAGCTCATACCGCGAGTATCTCATTCGCTATTACAGCCGGTTCCACGTCGGGACCGGTCCGTTGTGGTTCGTCGAGGCGCTGCTGATATTTGCCATCTTTTATGTGCTGTGGCGCAAATTCGCCAAGCCGTCCGCTCGCCCCGCTCAAGATAATAGGGACATGCCGCGAAACGTCACCATCGTCATCTTCGCCCTCCTTGTGGGCTTGGTCAGCTTCACCGTGCGGATATGGCTACCCGTCGGCTGGACCTTCGGGCCGTTGAA
>CAYZAH010000581.1:0-3604 GCA_964475805.1 uncultured Pirellulales bacterium
CAAGCGAATGGATTCATCGGCGAAGACCTACTATGACCGGGTACTTGGGTACAGTCGTTCCGGCGGCGACGAGTTAGCCGGCAAGCTCACGGCGGTGCTGGATCGCGTCGAGTCTTGGCGGGCGCACGCCCGGCGCGGGAGTATAGCGGATTTGATTTGGCAGATTTATCGCCAAACGGGCTTGCTGTCCTTTGTTTCCGCTCTGCCGAACGGCCAGGCCCGCCGAGCCAATCTTCTCAAGCTCCACGAGAGAGCCATCCAGTTCGAGGGTTTTGCCAGCAGTGCCGGTATCCCTTCGCTGAGGCGTTTTGTCGAGTTCATTGAGAAGCTCCAGGCGACGGGACAGGATTGGGCACCCGCCGAGCCGCAGGCATCGGTGGGCAACGCCGTCCGGATTTTGAGCGTTCACAAGAGCAAAGGGCTTGAGTTTCCCGTCGTCTTCTTGGCGGAGCTGGACAGCACGTTCAATATGAGAGACGTCCAGGCGGATTGCCTCGCGGACGCGGATGATACGCTCGGATTGCAGATAATCGACCGTTCGTCCAACAGCAAGATCAGCTCGCTGGCCCACGAGGTCATCGCCGAGCAGAAGAAATCGACGAATCTAGCCGAAGAGATGCGTATCCTTTACGTGGCGACGACGCGCGCCAGGGACAGACTTGTTCTGACGGCTTCAGCGAAGCAAGGCAAATGCAGGCAGATTCTTCAAAAGGGTCTTTTCTTAGGTGGAGGGCCGATCCCCGACTGGCAGCTTCGCACCTGTCGTAGTCCTCTCGAATGGATTCTCTACGCACTCTCCGATCGAAAGACTCTGCATGACGTGTTTGAGACGGGTTTGGCGACCCGGGCGACCAGCGACGGTCTCTTCAAGGTTCAATTACATGCCGAATCTGATTTGAAGAGGCTCTCCGAGTTCGTCCTTGGATTGAAGTCTGGCAAGTCAAGACAACATTCAAATGCTTCAAGAGCTTTGCACTCAAGGGGCGAGGAGTCAAGACTTCTTGCGCAGATAAAGGAATCTTTGTCCTGGCGATATCAGTTTAGCGAGACCTCCAGCCTGCCGGCGAAGAGTTCGGTAACGCAGTTGACCCACGCGCACGATGAATTTGTGAAATTTGACTATTCCCGAGCCCTGGAACGTCTGCCGAACGCAATAATGACAACGGAGCCGGATTCGGGGGCCCCCGTCGAGCCCCGGCTCATCGGCACGGCCATACATCTCGTGATTTCTGAGCTTGATCTGACAAAGCCGGTGACTTCGGAGGCAATTGAGGAAACGAAAGAAAGACTCACATCAGAAAACGCCATAGCCCCTGGCGTAGCCGTACACATCAACACCAACTCGATCCTCGACTTTTTCCAAACAGAGCAGGGCCGATTGGCGCTTGACCCGGCCAATCTGGTCTGGCGCGAGTGGCCTTTTACCTTTTCCCTGCCGGCATCCGAGTCGGAAGGTCTATCGCCGCCAGACGTTAAACATCAGATGCGAGAGTCGATTGTCGTTCAGGGCATCATCGATCTGTTAATAAGAGCGCCGGAAGGTCTCATTATTGTGGATTTCAAGACGGACAGGGTCACGGCCGAACGGGTCGCCGAACGCGCAGAGATCTATCGTGGGCAGTTGACGCTCTACGGGCGAGCGGCTTCGGCCATTCTCCGAGTTGATACCGTTGCCAGATGGCTCTATTTCCTGGGTCCGCGGCGCGCCGTCGAGGTATAGATGCGATGAGAGTATCCAAATTCGGTGAGCGAATAACGAAGACGTCCGGCATTGGCCGGCTTATGGAGGATTTGGGCGATGCCCTTTCGGCCGGGGGAGACGTTCTAATGCTGGGCGGGGGAAATCCTGCGCACATACCCGGAGTCGAAGAGTCATTTCGGAACACCATGACCAAGCTTCTACACGACGGTCGAGAGTTCGAGAAGACCATCGGAGATTATGACCCGCCCGCCGGCAACAGGAAGTTTATCGAAGCGATAGTCGCTTTACTTCGAAATGAGCTTGGCTGGGATATACAACCGAAGAACGTCGCCCTGACGAACGGCAGTCAGACGGCATTCTTTACCTTGTTGAATATCTTCGCCGGACCTTACGCAGATGGCGTCAACAAGAAGATATTGTTTCCGCTTGCTCCGGAATATATCGGATATAGTGACGTTGGTTTAACGGACGATTTGTTTACTGCCCAGAAGCCTCAAATCAAGTATATTGACGATCATATTTTCAAGTATTTCATTGATTTTGGTCGGCTTAACATTACCGATGAGATTGGCGCTATCTGTGTGTCCAGGCCGACAAATCCCACAGGCAACGTCTTGACGGATACGGAGATCGAAAGACTAAGCGAGCTCGCCCATGCGCATGATATTCCCCTGATTGTGGACAGTGCGTATGGAATGCCGTTTCCAAGTATCATCTATACGGAAGCGCGGGCGACTTGGAACGAGCACACGATTTTTTGTATGAGTCTTTCCAAGCTTGGCTTGCCGGCGGCACGCACGGGGATTGTCATCGCCGCCGAGGAGGTCATTGCAATGGTTTCCAAAATGAATGCGGTGATGAGCCTCGCGCCAGGCAGCGTGGGGGCTGCTCTCGCTATGGACTTGGTCAGAAGTGGTGAAATCATCACGCTGAGCCAAAAAGTCATCAAGCCGTTTTACGAGAAGAGGGCACGTGCCGCCTTGGACTACGTGATGAGGGAGTTTCGCGGGATCGAATGTCACGTGCACAAACCCGAAGGCGCGTTCTTTCTGTGGCTCTGGTTTCCTGAGCTTCCCATTACGTGCATGGAGCTTTATCAGCGACTGAAGGAGAGGGGCGTCCTGGTCGTCCCCGGCCACTATTTCTACCCTGGACTCAAGGAAACATGGCGGCACAAGGACGAATGTATTCGTGTCAACTATTCACAAGATCCACAGACTCTTGCCGTCGGCATAGAGATCATCGCAAAGGAAGTGAAACACGCCTACGCGGGTCGTTGAGAACCGGTCAATTTGCAGAATGAGTATGAGTATTGTTGATAGGCTATTGATCGAGTGCTAACCGCTTATTTTCTTCTTTCTGTCAGATTCGATCCTGATAGCCCCTGCAACACGTTTTACCACTGGTCTTCATTGTAGACCTTGCCGTCCGGTCCGTAGTGGCGGAAGGTAATCGTGGGCTGTCCATTGACCCGCTCCACCGTAACCGCCAGGAATCCGCCTTTGATCCGCAGGTATTTCTGCATGGGTTTTCTCATGGACATGCTGTAGCCTCCGGCGTGAGTGTCCGAGCTTGGCCCGCAGCCGTATTCGCGCAAACCGGTCTTTGGGTCCACAGAAGCATACTGCCAGTGCCGGTCTCCGTTTATGACACACATGTTCTTTTGACTGGCCATGAATTCTCTGATCTGGCTGCCTTCATACGTGAATCCCTTGTTCGCGTAGCTATCGTTCTTGTTGGTGCGATCGGGGCCGACAATCGGCGTCGGGCTGATGAGGATGCGGAACGTCGCGTCGGACTGCTTCACGGTATCGAAGAACCATTGCTTTTGCTCCTTGCCCCAGATTGTCTTGCCCGGCCCATCCGGCATCTTGTTGGGGCTGCGGAAATCCCTTCCCTCGA
>CAYZAH010000582.1:0-3603 GCA_964475805.1 uncultured Pirellulales bacterium
GGGGCTCGAACAGCCCGGGCTGGTGGGGCGAAGGCGAGATCAAGTTCTTCATGGACGGCGACACGAAATTCCCGACGATCTGCGGCACCGGGACGGAGGATTACTTCTGCGGCTCGTACGGCTTCGAGAATCCGAAAACGCACGAGTACCAGGAATTCAGCACGCCGTACACGGGTATGCCCCAGGTGATCAAATCGGACCACCCGCGTTTCAGCCTGTACCGCTGGCACATCATGGACCCGATCCGCTTCGAGAAGGACCTGCGAGTCACGATGCAGGCGCTCGGATGGCAAAGCGAGGGACGGTATCTGCCGCTCAGAGACGATATTTCATCGGTGGCGTACTGGTATCAAACCGAGCCGCACGCGGCTTTCCCGAGCCTGCCCGACAGAAACGGCCTGTTTATCAAATAATCCGGAATAGGCGTGGTTTATCGCGCTCTGCTTGACTCAACCAGAAGCCGGATGACCTGGTAGTTGGGAAAATCCGGGTCCTCCGGAGTCAGGTAAGGATGACCCCAGTTGGCGTTTTCGGCGCAGACCTGGACCAGTCCCAGAGATGGGATCATCACGGTGTTGATACCCCATCCGACGGTCATCATCATATCGGAGGGCAGGTCGGGCCAGATTCTCTGAAACGAACGGCCGGCACTGGGATCATCGGGATACAACGTGCCCACGGTTCCCGGTGCGTTGAAGTACCAATGAAATCCGTAGATTCCCGCCCCGTATTGATAGTGGTTCGAGCCGCCGCCATAGGATCGCACAGAAAGATAATCCTCGGGTAAGGGATCGGTAGGCAGCTTGCCGAAGATATTGGGGCCGCGGCTGCAGGGCAGGTTTGCGGGAACTTGGGGCTTCATGGATTGGTCGAAATAGAAACGCGGCAGTAATTGCACGCCATTCCAGTTGCCCTTGTTCATCCAGAACCAGCTTAACCTGGCCCAATCCCGCACTGAGATCCAAGCTCGCCCGTGGGTCTTCCAGCGTTTCGGCTCGACCTGATGATAAGGAGCATCTTGCATGCCCAGCGGTTCGTAAATGCGCTGCCGGGCGGCCTCGCCGATGGGCTGATCGAAGACCTTCTCCAGCGTGCGAATCATCAGCGCAACGGCGAAATCATTGTGGGCGAACGCCTCGCCCGGCCCTTCCGGCTGCATATAGCCGCTGGTCATGTTGGCCAGATGCCGGAAGGTAATCCCCTGGTCTTTGCCTTTGAGCGGCCAGCCCCATTTGCTGATCTTATCATCGACGCTGGAGACCCTGCCCTCACGAATCGCAAAAAACAACAACGTGCTGAAGATCGGTTTGGCGGAGGAATACCAGTCATGGCGTTTAGTGACAGTACCCCACGTCTTGACGAGATAGCCGTCCTTGATGATGCAACCGCTGCTTCCGAGCATTTCAGCGATCCGATCCAGCTTGTTCGGGTCCAGGCCCATCTCGGCCGGCTCGCGTTGTACCCAATGCTCGCCCGGAAATGTCACCATGTTACTTCCGGCGTTCAGATTGCTCATTATGATCAGTAGTCCTAATAGGGCATCCATGGAGGATATTGTATCGGAATCGTGTTCATTTGTCACGAAATGTGATATGATGAAGGTCATAGTCGGAATGCATACAGGAGATAATTGGATTGACATTGATGAAAACGGTTTACACATTACTCATTCTTTCCTTGATGTTTGCTTTCACTAAGGCTTCGGTTGCTGAAGAGGACCATTCGTTCCTCAAATCACCGGAAGTGATTACCACGTCACCCGGCCCGGAGTACCGAATAGACAATCGCAAATTCCAGGGAATCCCCAGCCTGGCGCGCAGTCCGCAGGGCCGGCTCTGGGTGGTTTGGTATGCCAGCCGGAGTGGCGGCGAAGACCGAAATAACTACGTCTTGGCTGTCACCAGCGGCGACGATGGTCGAACCTGGAGCAATACAGTATTGGCAATCGATCCCGACCGTGGAGGTCCGGTTCGTGCGTTCGATCCGCAAGTCTGGCTCGATCCGCGCGGGCGACTCTGGATATTTTGGGCCCAATCTATTGGTCACGACGGGTCGGTAGCCGGCGTGTGGGCGATTACAGCCGAGAATCCCGATGATCTCAATCCACGCTGGTCCGAGGCTCGCCGCCTAACCGATGGCGTCATGATGGGTAAGCCCCTCGTACTCTCCTCCAGCGAATGGGTACTCCCCGCTTCGACCTGGCGCACGACGGATAACAGCGCCCGAACTGTAGTCTCAACCGACCACGGCGAGACCTGGCACGTTCGGGGTGGCTGCCAGATCCCTCCCAAAATGCGTGTTTTCGACGAGCATATGTTTATCGAGCGAAAAGATGGTACGTTGTGGATGTTGGCCCGTTCGAATACCGGTTATTTGTTGGAGAGCATCTCTCACGACCGAGGCAAAACCTGGCCTGTCGCCACTCCCAGCCACATCAAGCATCCTTCAGCCCGCTTTTTCATTCGCCGGCTGGCCTCCGGCAAGCTGCTCTTAGTCAAACACCACAACACCGACGAGCGAAAGCGGCTCACTGCCCTGCTGTCCGATGATGACGGCCATACCTGGTCCGACGGGCTATTGTTAGACGAACGTGGGACGGTCAGCTATCCCGACGGCGTGCAAGCCGACGACGGGCGAATCTTCATTGTCTACGATCGCAATCGCACTACAGATCGCCAGATACTCATGGCCGTCTTCACCGAGGACGACGTGGCCGCTGGTAAACCGGGCGAACACACGCGGCTGAAAGTCCTGGTCAGTCAGGGCAAAAAGCCCCAATGAAGCCTGTCCGAGTTACCGATCCAACACAGATCGAATTCCGTGAACTCACTCTTTGGCATTAGGTTCTGTGTCTCATCGATTCGATTTGTCGTTGCTATGGACGACGTCCGCCGTTGTTTCTGGAAGGAGGCGGGCCCTGTGGGGCCTCGTCGGCGGAGAGGTAGCCGTCGGAGTTTCGGTCGAGACGGTCGAAATCGTTGGGCGGCCCGTCGAATTCCTGTCTGGAGACTTTGCCGTCGCCGTTGCGATCCAGTCTGCGCACGAAATCCCGGCCGGACGGCCTTCGTGCCGGCATCTGTCCCGGCCTTTGACCTGCTTCCATCCGCGGTTGGTACTTCATTTCAATCGGAGGACCGCTGGTTCGAGGGTCAGCGACGCCGCCACGAACGCAGCGAACGAAGTTGTAGATGCGAATCACATCGCCCTGTGGACCCCGGCCGTAAGGAAACTGTGACGGATCGCCCAACTTCGGATCGCTTCGTTGTGCCCCGGCTCCGTGAACGTCCTGAAGTTGTGGTCGAAACGTGCGCCGGTCCCGCATCCAACCTAATGCCCGTCCAAAAGCCACGTAGTCAGCCGTGTCGGCGCGGAAGGCACCGCAATGACTCGTGCCGGTCCAGTAGAAAGGATAGTCTTTCTTGCCGCCTTCATTGGTGATGGGCGTCACCTCGAAGATCGGATCAATTGCCGCACTGTTTGTGACATCGGGACAGCGAGAATAATCCACGATGCTCTGGAGCTCCTTGGCATTGGGCAGCCGCCAGTCATCGTAGCCGGCATAGTCAAGGTTTTCAGCCCATTCCAGTGCTTGCTGCCAATTCA
>CAYZAH010000583.1:0-3593 GCA_964475805.1 uncultured Pirellulales bacterium
TTCGTCGGGGAAGGAGCGATGGGCGAGCAGGGCCATGCCCACGTCCGCCTCGCTGATGCCCCACTTGAGCCGCTCCAGGAAGGCGTTGTCATTGTAGAAGCTGGCAAAGACCTTGCGGATGGCTTGGAAGACGCCGCGCTCATCTTGATCGGAAGCGTCGCAGGTGCACGGGCCGGCGTCGTCCTGATCGAGATCGTCCGCGAGACAGCCGCTGTAGCTTTCGTACAGACCCGCGCCGGTAAATTGTTCGCTGTCCTCGACGTTGGTCGAGCTGCGAAACCGGATCTTCTGATTAGGATCAAAGCCGAAATCTTGCAGCGCATCGACGACGCCGGCCTGTAGGTCCGGGTCGAACCGCGTGACGTTCGAGTTCTCGAAGAGATTGCGAATCGCCACCAACTCCTGGGACAAACCTTGCATATTCGCCGGCGGATACCGCGTGTATTGCGATAGGCGCAGGCTAATCTCTTGGCGAAGCGTAGCTCCCACGATGGGCGGGCGAATCTGCCACTTTGTCGGGTCGTTCAGATCGTCCGTCAGAAACATCCCGTTCAGGATCACTGTCTCGCCCGAGCCGTTGTATAACTCGATCCAGTCGGGATATTCGCCCGGCTCGGCAGGGTCCTCAATGGTCGTCTCGTCGTCAGCCATGAATTCGTTGATCACCAGCCCTGTTGTTTTGCTGCTTTGAGAGTTCGGCGCGCCCGGCGACGGATTCTCGAAGAACTGCCATTGTCCTCCGCCGTCTACGGATCGCCCGTACGAAACGTCCGTCTGCTGGGGTCCGAAGCTCAGGCCGTCGATCAGCGTGCGGCCGTCCGCATCGAACAGGCCGATCTCTTCTCCTGAGCGGCTCAGCTTGAAACTCGTATGAAAAGGCCCTTGTTCCGGGTCGCCGTCGGCCCAGAAGAGCATGTGTCCGCCCGGGGCCAGGACGATTGGGGCCAGGTTGGGCAAAGATTGATCGAGAAAGGTATTCCAAAGATCGAAAGAGAACGCCATCGCGGCGGGTGAATTGTCGGGAATCGCCTGGCGCAAGATACCGAAGTTTGCCGCCTTGCCGCCGACATAACAAATGTCGGCTGGCTGCAAGTCATTCGTATCGGCCCAGAGTCGCCTCCAGGGGACCATCGGCTGGATTGACAACGGCTTCGCTTCCTTGATCGCGAGAAGCGACGCCTTCTCTTGCTCGCTGAGGCTTTCCACGTCGAGCAGTTTGACCGATGACGGGCCATATTCGGTCGTGACCGCTAAGTAAACGCTGCGGCCGACCACGCTCTGCGCGCGGGCGGCGTCCTCTTCGACGGCCAGGTAGACGAACGGGACGCCTTGCGAGCGAGCAAGGATCGCCACGTGCGAGTTCGGCGTCGATGGCATCAGGCTGATAACCCCGGCTACGGACGGAATCTCCGCGGGCACGCCGTCGGTCAGCACGATATCCTCAGGCCGTAAGCTCCCGGCGATGAAGGCCGACTGGATTTGGTCGCCGGCAAAGAACTTCAGCGTGCCCAAGGCCCAGCCGTCTGAGTAGCTCGCGTTGCCCTCGGCCCATTGAGCGGTCGAGCCGATGGGTATGCCCCGGCTCTCAAACCAGTCGCTGTTCTGCCGGGCCACGGCGTATTGCTCGTAGGTCGGAAAGTAGTAAGCCGTGACGTTAGGTTCGGCGATGACGGAGGCCTTCACGACATTGAACAAACGAAGGATCTCCTCACGCGAGTAGGGATCATTTCGGACGAGCTGTATGCCGTATTCGTTAAACGGCGGGTCCGCCCAAGGAGCGAAAATCACGGCGCCCAGCACCGCTTGCTGGCCCGCCTCGTGGAGTGTGACCTCGTCGAATTCCTCCACGGTCATGCCGATAAAAGGTTCGAGGCACTCGAGCGCGAAATCGTAATGGTATTCGTACTTCTGACAGTCCTGATAATAGACCGTATTCGGATCGAACCCTTCCTTCGTGATGATCGTGAACTTGACATACGGCGGCGAGGTCCAGCTCTGAAACGGCTCCGAGGGATACTCGATCTGGTTCTTCCAGAGCGGTTCGCCATCTCCACCCACTACGATAGAACAGACCAACAGCACGGGGATCAGACAACAGATTCCAAGACGCATGGCCGCTCCACCTTCACTATCAATCGACAATCACGTCCACCTTCACCGTAGACGGACCACAACCCTTCATTATACCACAAAGGGAAGCGATTTACCAGCACACGGAGCCGCTTGTGTCTCTACGGTTGTTCGAGCCACAAGACACGCTGGTCATCGGCCGGGATCGTCTCGACGATCTGCCTCTGGGTGTCCTGGCCGAAGTGGTCGAACGCGGCGATGAGCATGTAGTTAACGACATGACGCAGATCGGAGTTCTCCCCGGCGCTGGCGACGTCGCCTATCCACAAAGGCTCGGCGTCTTTGGACGCCCTGTAGGTCTTACCGTCGATCAGCTTGAGTGAAAGCCAGCGCGTATAGACGACCTCGGAGTACGGCACGTACGTGGTGTAGCCGTACCAGCGAAAATGCGGATAGCGGTACGGATAATAAAAGCCCGGATGGTGGATGGGAACGACATCCGTGACGACTTGCCCCCCGTTGATTCCGAAGTCGAAGAGCAGGTAATAGTCGGGCGCGGCCGCCTCGGTGTCATAGCCATCGTCCCGAAGAAGCCTGTCGACCTTCGTAGCGACTTCCTTTTCGAGAATCGGATTGGGCACGTTGCTATCCGTGATAACGGAGAACGAAGCGCCTTGCGGAATTTCCACGTCCTTGCCGGTCGAGGAATACCCGTTGACGACCACGCTGTATGAGCCGGCGCAGCCTATCGACAGGAACGCAATGGGTAGTGAGAGCAGCCACAGTTTCATCGTCAATCCTTTCCATTCACGCCTCTACCACCAGTGATACGGTGGCGAGACTCGAACTTGCATCTCCTCAAAGGGCCGCCAGTCGAGATGACCGTCAGCAAAAATGATGTTGGCCCCGGCGGGCCTGTCGCCTTGTCTTAAGTGATTGGTGCGGTCGAAAATTTTCCATCGGTCCCAGGTTCCACCCTGGACTTCGACGAAGCTGGCGGTTTGCGCATCGCCCGAGGTGCTTAGCGTCGCGTCCAGCACAAGCTCCGTCTCGACCGGTTTCTTACAGTTGAGCGTCGTGACCCATTTCTTTTCAGGCGTTCCCTGTGGTTCATAAGACCGCCCGGCTTGCGTGTCAATCATCCAGAAATAGCCCGTCACGCGAAATTGCTGATTCCTGTTCGTCTTAGGTTCCGCGATATCTCCGGGTTTTGCTTCCGGCGAGGCGCTCTGACTGAACTGCCAGAGATTCATCATGTCCGCCGTCTTGGTCGGGTCGGCGGGGCAGTAGAACGTATGCTTGTCGCCGCCGGTGGCGATGATGTAATCGGTCGTGCTGTAGGCGATGTCCCACAACCAGTTTCCCGCCCCGTTGAGAGGCAGCTTGGCGTCGTTGTCGTTGCCGTACATGACCAGGCTGGTGGCGATCTGCTTGAGGTTGTTCGAGCAAATGACTTTCTTGGCTTGCTCTTTCGCCCCGTGCAGAGCGGGCAACAGAATCGCCAGCAGAACCGCGATCACCGC
>CAYZAH010000584.1:0-3592 GCA_964475805.1 uncultured Pirellulales bacterium
GCCGGACAAACCGAGCAAAAAGATAAAAGTGATGAGATAGGTCAGCTTCCGACGCATGATATTCCTCCTACTAAGTGTTTGAAACGAAAGTGACGGACAGCAATCTTACGTTCACCGCATTGCGTCCTCTTGCATCCAGCGTCGTCCAGGCGGACAAGACATTTATACTAAATTATGTGTTTTGCTGTCAAGAAGAATCCGGTACGGATACCCTTGAGGTCGATTTTTGGCTCGCCGTGGGCCGTCGGTGTGACTTGTGGAAAGGCCGGATGAAAGGGCGTTTGAACGCCCCGTTCTGATAGAAGATGCAACGATGACGCGGAAGGTGGCGCAGTGCCACCGATTCACACGGCTACGGGTTCGAGGGGCTGTTCAACTCCGGACTCATCAGCTTCTTGCTCGCCGGGCCTGAACGGTAAGGGTTCGGCGAACTGGAGAACAATCCGGTGTGAGAAGCCGTTCACGTTGTCTACTCGATAGACGTAGCCCGAACGGGTGAAGTTCCTCATGTCGAACGAGTCGTCGCGGCCGTAACAGGGCACACTGAAACGGGCTGTAATCTGCTGTCCGTAATAGGGACAACCCTCGTTCGTGTAGCACGTAAATGCCGCCGCCCTGCTCGATATGTCAACCATTTGTCCTTGAGCAAGATTGCTGTTGACGTCCTCGGCGAACCAGATGGGCCAATAATAGCGTAATCTTTGCTCCGTTCGTCTATCGTTGTTTTCTTCCATTTGAAAGTCCTCGGAAATTGTTCTCTTTGCTGGCGAATCGGCAGATTTATGGGCCGGCTTGACCGGGGACCGCCGGGAAAATCACGGCTCGTCGGGTTGATAGGGACCGTCGTTGCGTTTTTCGCTCGTTATGGTCAATGTGAGGCTTGAAGGTTTTTTTGCAATTTCTCAAGTTTGTTGGAAGATATTCCCATAACCAAAGCTGAAAATTAAGGTGCGCAGAATGTAGACGGCTCATCTATGATTATGAGAGCCATGGTCAGGTAGCTACAAAACTCAATGATCGAGGGCAGTTCTTGATAGAACGGCAAAAGAAGATTCTGGCGTTGTTGGATACATCGGGGCCCCGTCTGCACAGACTTCTGGGACGATTGACCCAGCGAGAAGACACGATAGGCGACCTGTTGCAGGAGTTGTTTGTCCGGCTGTGGAATTCCAAGGCGTTTGACAAAGCGGAAGATCCTCTTGCTTATGCCTATCGCGCGGCGATAAACCTCGCCTTCGAGTGGCGCCGCCGACAGCAGGTTACGTGCCAGTCTATCGGAGGGAGGTACCAAGCGGTGCAGGACGATTCTTCAGCTTTGGGCAAGATGATTCAGGCCGAGGAATTAGAGCAAGTCCTCGATGCGACGTCGCAATTGAGTGATCTGGCCCGGGACGTTGTTGTGATGCGCTATATCGAACAGGATTCGTACGAGGAGATCGCCCAACGACTCGGCAAGAAGCCGCAACACCTGCGTTCCGTTTGTGCCAAGGCCGTGGCCCAGCTTAGAGAAGTGTTAACACGTGAAAGAGTATGACCTCGCGATGAGGTAGAGTTATGTCGGAAATGGACCAAAGAGAAATCGAGCGTCGTTTCGAAGCAATCTCACAGTTCGAGCCGAGTCCCCAGACAGCCGCCCGTAATCTGGAACGGGCACGAAGGAGCTTGATCGAACAAACGACCGAACAACAAACCAAGCAACACAATGTGTGGAGAATAATCATGAAAGCGAAGACATTGAGGATTACCGCCGCGGCGGTAGTTGTTATGGCCGTCCTTGTAGGCATACACGGAATACCCGGAGGTCACTCTGTTGTGTGGGCCGACGTTATCCAGCCGATACTGGACGCACGGACAGCGAGTCTTGATATACACGTCGGTTCACCAGGTGGAGAGGTTGTGATCCACGATGACGTGATGGGTTCCCGGATCCACCGGACGGTCTCGAACGCGCCTGATGTGGACATTGTCATGGACTTCGAGCAACAAAGACTATTGACAATCCATCACAGTAGAAAAACAGCGGTTTACGTCGGGTTGGGCGGCCTTCCCGATTTGAGAAACTATGTTGAGTTGCTGCGAGACACGATCACGAAGCTCCAGGAGAAATCCGATTTGAAGGTCCAGAATCAGGGCTTGCAGGAGATCGACGGGAAAGAATACACTGTCTTCATTGCCGGCGAAAACGATGATACCCTGACCATTTGGGCAGATCCGAAGACAGCCTTGCCCGTCCGCATTGAACAGAGAACGCCGAATATGGTGATCACATGTGACAATTTGCGTTTTGACGTTGCTTTCGACGAATCGATGTTCAGCATGGAGGCTCCCGCTGGCTACGCGGTTCAGGACGCGGGGGCGATTGATTTCAGTCAGTCGAGCGAAACGGACTTTATCGAGACGTTGCGTATTTGGGCGGAGATCATCGAGGACGGGCAATTCCCGGACAGCATCAACCTTGAGGACGTCGTAAAGATCGGACCGAAGTTCGACCAGGGAATGAAGCGGGCGGGTCTTACGGAGCAGCAGCAGACGGACGTCGCGATGAAATGGGGACAGGGGCTTGTGTTTATCCGCTTCTTCAAAGGCCAGGGGCAATGGCATTACGCCGGACAAGGGGTGAAACTGGGCGATGGTGATAAACCGATCTTCTGGTATCAGCCCCAGGGATCGGAAACCTGGCGCGTCATCTACGGCGACCTAAGTGTGAAGGACGTCGCCCCTGAGAACCTCCCACAATAAGTTCACTTTTTGAAATAACAACGTGCGATCAGAAGGCCGAGCTGTTGGGCTCGGCTTTCTATTTAACCAATGAGTGATCGAACAAGGTTAACAAATTCATGGCCACGGTGCTCGAAGTTGTCAAACATGTCATAGCTGGCGCAGGCGGGGCTTAGCAGAACGACGTCGCCGGGCTTGGCAAGGTCATGGGCTAAGTCAACGGCTTCGGCGAGGGAGCGTGCGGCCTGTGTCTTCGTGGCTCGTGGCTCGGCGAGCCGGATTGCATCTGCGATTTTGGGGGCCGTTTGGCCTATGAGGATGGCGGCTTTGGCTCTTTCGGCGATCTTTTCACCAAGCTCGTCGAAGGGCAAATTTTTGTCGTATCCGCCGGCGATGATAATCACGGGCTGCTCGAAGGCCTCCAGCGCGGCGATGACGCTCTGGGGCGTCGTGGCGATCGAGTCGTTATACCAGCGAACGCCGTCAAGTTCGGCGACGAATTCAATGCGGTGGGGTAACGCCTTGAAATCAGGCAAGCAGCTCTTGATCTGCTCATCGGTGATTCCGAAATGTCTCGCGATGGCCATCGCTCCAGCCAAGTTCGAGAGATTGGCCCGGCCGGGTAAGGGATAAACGCTGCGAATCTGTTCACTGACGTCATCGGCGGAGAATCTCACACAAATTCTGCCTGGATCGTTCTTGTACTTCTGGTACCATTCCGAGGCGATTTTGTCCTCGGCGTTGAAGACAGACAGCGCAGGTGAATTCTCGTCGAGTTTCTGGAATTTGAAGATATTTTCCTTTGCTGCGCAATAATTGGCGAACGTCTTGTGGCGGTCGAGATGGTTCGGCGTGAGATTCGTCAGAAGAGCGA
>CAYZAH010000585.1:0-3574 GCA_964475805.1 uncultured Pirellulales bacterium
GTTCGATGAAAGAGCACGTATTGCTACACGTCTGGCAATTGCCCCAGGAACTCGAAGCCGAGATCGAACGGTCCGTCACCTGGTATAACGGACAGCGGTATCCCGAAGCCATCGGCAACGTGACCCACCAGGACTATCGCGACATCCTAGTGCCCAAGGCCGAAGCGATGATCGGCAAGGGGCCGATCAAGATGCTCTATCTCGTGGGCGAGCAATCCACCGGCTACGAGCTTGAGGCCCTGTGGGATGACGGAGCCTTCGGCATCAAGCATTGGCGGCATTTCGAACGTGTCGCCGTGGTGACGGATCGCGCGTGGCTGAGTGCGGCCGTCAGCATGTTCGCGCCGCTGATGCCAGCGACCGTGCGGCTCTTCGCCGTGTCGGAATTGCCCGCCGCAAAGGACTGGATCGTGTCGGCAAAACAGGCAAGCGCCTGACGGGCGCCCTTCTGCGCCGATGGCCCACGCCTATACTTGCCGGCGGCCAACCCGCACCCGAACAAGCCCGTATCCGGAAATGGAGGGCCGCTTTGGAATCTCGCAAGGAGTCGCTTGGCGAAGGCCAGCAGCACCGTATGCTGCGCGAAACGACGGCGCCGAATTTCCTTGATTCGTCGCTCGAATGGCGTCGCCTCTTTTCCGAAATCTGGGGAACGTTTCTGCTTGTCGTCGTGGCGGCAGGGGCCGGCGTCGTGTCGGCGAAAAGCAGCGGCGCCGTCACGCTTGGCATGGCCGTCGTCGCGCCCGGCCTCATGGTGATGGTCATCATCTATTTCATGGGCACGGTGAGCGGCGCCCATCTGAATCCAGCGGTCACCCTTGCCTTCGCCGTAAGACGAAATTTCCCCTGGGGCCGCGTGCCCGGCTATATCCTGGCGCAGGTCGCAGGCGGGCTCCTGGCGGCATTCTTTCTGCGCGCGATGTTCGGGACGGCGGGCAATCTCGGCGCCACCGTGCCGGGCACGGGCGTGAACACCCTGCAGGCGCTCGCCATGGAGGTGCTGCTCACGACCGGCCTGGTGAACACGATTCTGGGTACTGCGTCGGGCGCGCGCAATATCGGCGCCAATGGCGCCATCGCGGTTGGCGCTTACATTGCGCTTGCTGGCCTATGGGCCGCGCCAATCAGCGGCGCGTCGATGAATCCCGTGCGCTCGCTCGCACCCGATCTGGCGCGGGGAGACTTCGCTACATCATGGATCTACGTGGTTGGCCCGCTTGCCGGAGCGATGATCGCGGTTGCTTTCGAATGGATACTAAAGGGCCCACCCACGCCGACGGGAACGCTCGCAGCCCAGGGCACTTTGCCGGAGGGCGACACAGCGGACCCACACTCACAATCGGCCGGTCAGGACCGCTGACGCGGTCGCGCCTATCGGGGACGATGAGCGGAAGACAAGGCCCAGGTATGCCGGGCGATTTGGGCGTCCTCCTGCGACGGCAGAACAAGGACGGCGCAGCGCGCTGCATGGCTGTTGATGGGGTTGTTGGCTGAACGGTTCCGATCTGCGTCGAGGCCGACGCCGATCCAAGTCAGCCCATCGCAGATGGCGTCACGAATCGCCGCATCGTTCTCTCCGATGCCGCCCGTGAACACGATCGCATCGACCCCGTCAAGCACCGCGATCATCGCGGCGATCTGCTTTCGCACCGAATAGCAGAACATCTGAATTGCGAGCCTTGCGTCGTCGTTTGACGAAGCGGCCTCGTGCAGCGCCCGCATGTCGTCGCCGACCCCGGATATCCCCAGGAGGCCTGACCGATGATCGACGAGATCTTCCAACATGGCGGCGTCGAACTTCTTCTCGCGCGCGAGGTAGACCAGGATACCGGGATCGAGATCGCCGCTGCGCGTGCCCATGATCACTCCGCCGGTCGGCGTCAAGCCCATGCTGGTGTCGACGGATTTGCCGCCTTTGACGGCGGTCACGCTTGCGCCATTGCCGAGATGAGCGATGATCAATCGGTCGGGCGGATCGGTGGCAAGTTGGTGCACGATCGATTCGCAGGAGAGGCCGTGAAACCCGTAGCGCTGGATACCCTCTGCCCGCAATTCCCTGGAGATCGGAAGGACGCGCGCGACCGCAGGCAATCCGGTGTGAAACGCGGTGTCGAAACACGCCATCTGCGGAAGCCCGGGAAAATGCACCTCCGCGAAGCGGATGACCTCCAGAGCTGGTGGAACATGCAGCGGTGCGAAGGCCGTCGCCGCCTGAAGCTGCCGCAAGACCTCATCGTCAATGCGGCAATGCTGCCTGAGCTTCGGCCCGCCATGCACAATGCGATGCCCGATGACCTCCGGCGCCGGGAATTTGGAATCGGCAAGGAATCTTGCGATACGGATGACCGCTTCTTGGGAACTGGGAATGCGCGCAGCCTCTGAGAGCACCACATTCCCGTCTGAATCCCGAGCATGGAATTTGCCGTCCTCCTCGCCGATCGATTCAGCCTCGCCGGAGAGCAGCATTTCGGTGCGCGATGGGCCGACGCCGTATATTCCGAATTTGAGCGAGGAAGAGCCGCTGTTCAGCGCCAGGACATTCAGTTCCGACCCGACGTCTGTCATATCGATCGCCACAGGGCCATCGCGGTCACACGTCCCAGCGCCAGTCACGGACCTCGGGCATGTCTTCGCCGTGCTCGCTGATGTAGAGCTTGTGCCGCTCCATGGTGGCCCAGTAGCGCGCGGTGGCCTTCTCCGTCTCGCCGCTGAAGCGCGGAATTCTGCGGATGGCATCCAGCGCGAGCTGGTAGCGGTCGAGATTGTTCAGCACGACCATGTCAAAGGGCGTCGTGGTGGTGCCTTCCTCCTTATAGCCGCGCACATGGATATTGTCGTGATTGTGCCGCCGATAGGTCAGCTTGTGAATCATTGCCGGATAGCCGTGGAAGGCAAAGACCACCGGCTTGTCCGTCGTGAACAGGTCGTCGAAATCTTCGTCCGCCATTCCGTGCGGGTGCTCGGATTGTGGTTCCAGGACCATCAGATCGACGACGTTCACGACCCGGATCCGGATATTGGGAACGTATGTCCGCAGGAGAGTGACGGCGGCGAGCGTCTCGAGAGTGGGCACATCGCCGGCACAGGCCATGACCACGTCGGGATCGCCTTCGTCGTTGCTGGCCCACCGCCAGATGTCCGCGCCGGCGGCGCAGTGGCGAACGGCAGAGTCGATGTCGAGCCACTGCCACTCCGGCTGTTTCCCGGCGATGATCAGATTGACGTAATTGCGGCTCCGCAAGCAATGGTCCGCCACCGACAGCAGGCAGTTCGCGTCAGGCGGCAGATAGATGCGCACGATGTCAGATTTCTTGTTGGCAACATGATCGATGAAGCCGGGGTCCTGGTGGGAGAATCCGTTGTGGTCCTGCCGCCAGACGTGTGACGTGAGCAGATAATTCAACGACGCGATCGGCTTGCGCCAAGGGATATTCCGACTGACCTTCAGCCATTTGGCGTGCTGATTGAACATCGAGTCGATGATGTGGATGAACGCCTCGTAGCAGGAGAAGAGACCGTGGCGTCCGGTAAGCAGGTATCCCTCGAGCCAGCCTTCGCACAGATGCTCGCTCAA
>CAYZAH010000586.1:0-3571 GCA_964475805.1 uncultured Pirellulales bacterium
GTCCACGCTGTCACAGACAAAACCGATCTTCGTCGCGGCCGTCACGTCGGTTAGCCGCAACTGCTGAATGGGCATTTCGGGCAGGCCGAGTATCTTCGCCGTGCACGGAGAACCCTTTATGGTGAAATGGCTGATGGCAATGTCACGAAAGATCGGCGTCCGCTCCGAGACCGGCTCCGGCTCGGTTTTGGTATAAAAGTTCGTGATGTAGATCGGTTCCTTGACGTTCTCGACGACGAAGTTGGAATAGCGGATATTCTCCACGACGCCGCCCCGGCCGCGCGTGCTCTTGATCCGGACGGCGCGGTCCGTGCCCACGCATACGATGTTGCTCGCGGTAACGTTGCGGACGTTGCCCGACATTTCGCTGCCGATGACGACCGCCCCGTGTCCTTTGTACATCACACAATTGGTAATGGTGACGTTCTCGGTGGGTCGTGCTTTCAATCGGCCTTCTTTGTCCCGGCCTGATTTCAACGTAATGCAGTCGTCTCCCGTGTCAATGAAGCAGTTGGCAATTCGCACGTTTCGGCACGACTCGGGATTCACTCCATCGGTGTTCGGGCTATCTTCGGGATTGATTATCGAAATGCCGTCCACGACAATGTTGTCGCAACCCACCGGGTGGACCGTCCACGAAGGAGAATTGACAATGGTCACGCCCTCGATTCGGATATTCCGGCAGCGGTAGAGATTAATCACCCTCGGCCGGCCATACGTGAGAATCTTCGGCTGGCCCGCCTTCGCATTCTTGTCTTTGCGAAGGGCCTCCCACCACGGTTTGCCCTGGCCGTCGATTTTGCCGCGACCGGCGATAGTGACGTTTTCAAGATCGACGCCCGTAATCAGGCTCGAACGCTGCGTATCGTCGGACAAAATCCGCCAGCCCGGCTTGAGCGGCGGAAAATCGTCGAAGTTCGTGCTCGCGAGCAGGGTAGCCCCTTCGCTGATATGCAACGTTATGTTACTCTTGAGAAATATCGCGCCTGTCAGGTACCGCCCGGCCGGGATATACACCGTTCCGCCCCCTACCGTCGCACAGCCATCGACGGTCTTTTGGATAGCTTCGGTACACAGTGTTGTACCGTCACCTATCGCGCCGAAGTCCGCCACGTTAAAGTAAGGCGAGACTCCAACCGCATAGGCAAGAGACGAATTCAAAGTCGAAACGAGAACGGAAAAGAGGACGAGTTGAATGGCTTTCACAGTTCTTCCCATAATTGCCTCATCTGCATTTATTCGCTATTCTATTTTGATTTGAGCAACAAGACCCAATCGTTCCTGTCTGAGGTCTTGAAGGTCTGGCGAGGCTTTTCGACCTTGCCCGCGTCCAGCCAGCCGCCTGTGCGGGGGTGGTACCAGCGAGCGATCAAACCATCTTTGAGCGAATCGGTTTTCAGAGTCACCGAGCCGCCTTCGGGCAAGTATGCTACCAGCAGATCGCCAGCGTCTGATTTTGCCGCCGCGATGAATTTTGACGCGTCTTTCTTACCCGGCTGCTCGGTGAGCACGTCCGGCGCGGGCACTAATCTCCACCATTCGATCGACTTGAAGAAATCGTGCAAGTATTTCATGCTCAGCGCGCCGGGAAGGTCCTTTGCGATGTACCAGGGTGAGCCTAACCCCGTGCTGAGATGATCCGCCGGAGCCTGGACCTTCGTATGCCAGCCCCAGATGCCCTGACCGCCATAGGTGATGCCCGCCGGAGGAGAGACGAGCAGGCTCCAATACGCGGCCCGGCGGACCGAAAGATCATTGTGCACCTTGCGGTAGGTGTAGCCATTGTGCGCTTCGTAGTTCGGTTCCGTATTGATGACGGGTAAGATGGGCTCATTGCTCCATTTCGTGCTGGGCGGGCCCTGGTTGAGCCAGCGGAACGTCCCTTCGTCGTCGCCATGTCCGCTCTGATAGCTGATGAAGCTGAACCACGGCTCATCGCGGAATTCCTTGCCGACCCAGCTTCTTCCCCGGACGTGCATGGTCGCCAAGCGATGCTGGTCTTTGTTGAAAACAGCCCGGCCGACCCGCTTCCAGGTCTCGGCGTTGTCGCCGCTGTAATTGCCGTCGCCCCCGAGGAACCAGATCACCTGATGGGCGCCGTATCGGGCGATCATATATTCGGCCAGGACGATCTTCTGATCTTCGGGCAGATAATAGCCCGGATTGTCGTCACCCCGGATGGCCCAGAGCAAAACCGGTACGGCGACAAGCCCCGCGTCATTGATCGCATCGACGTATTTGTCCATCCGCTGGAAGAAGGCCGGATTGACGGCGACTTTCTCTTTGCCCGTGAACGTGGGGTTACCTTCAGCATCCGTCTTGGCCATGCGCCATTGCGTCAGGACAAATTGAATGGCGGTGAATTCCTTTTCGACCCGGTCTTTGAGAAAGACGTGCCAATCGTCCAAGTTCGCGAATAATGGGCCGCACCAGACGGTGTCCGCCAGCCAGAAGAAAGGCGTTCCGTCAGTGTGCTCGATGTACCGATGATTCTCTGAAAGGCGCAATTCGCCATACCTAAACAGGGAAAGATCGCCCTTGTATCCGTCGCACTGAAACGAACCCGTCTGGTTATTCAGGCCGGCATTGCCTTTGTCGGAACAGACGGTCTTGTACGTCCACGTGCCCTGCCGATCCGGCGAAAAACGCACGCGCCACGTTCGGCCCCCATCCCAAAAAGCCAAAAACGTCCGCTGATCGTTACCCGGCGAAGTGAACTCCACGCGCATCTTAACGTCTTGCACGGGATTGTCGTAGTCCTTCAAGCTTGTGAACGTCCTCTCAAAACGGGTCCATTGCTGCACCACGTCGCTTTCCGCACGGACGGGACAAATACAACAGAATATTAGAGCCCATCCGATGGCGATGGTGAATGGGGAAGGAACGAAACGCTTCACTATCAGCCTCCTTGAATGAAGTACACTTATTTTGCGGAAGTAGCGACGGCGTACAGCTTTTCCATCGTCGCCACGTAGAGCGCGCCGTTGGCGACGACCGCTGTGCCGTGTATCGGGTTGTCGAGCGTGATGCAGTTGAGGACCTGCTTTTCTCTGCCCGCGGCCAGAATCCAAAATTTCCCCCGTCGCGTCCCGACGTAGACCTTTCCGTCGGCCACGAGGGTCGAGGCCCAGATTTCGCCCTTGGCATCATGCGTCCAGTAAGGCCGGCCCGTTTCGGCGTCTACACAGTGAATTAACCCGGCACAATCAGCGACGAAAACCAAGCCCTTGTAGACCGCCGGTGTCGAACAGCAATGCTGCTGGACCGGGTAGGACCACACGGTCGCCGAGTCCGTGATGTCACCCGCCCCGGATGCACGGATGCATTTTAGCCATGCCTTGTGTTTGCCCCACCAGATGTCGCCTCCGTAGGTGATATACAAACGGCCGTCGTCAAAAACGGGCATACTCTTGATATTGCTCGGGCTTTCTTGGCGGTTGCGAACGTACTGATGGACGTTTTCTTTCGGGGCCGTCGGATCGCAATCGAAACGCCAGACGAGCTTCAGTTTTTGCACTTGACCTTCCGGAGGCGCGGATTGAACCGGCTCGAAGGCGTAACAAACGCCGTC
>CAYZAH010000587.1:0-3560 GCA_964475805.1 uncultured Pirellulales bacterium
CACCACGAACACAAGGGTCCCCCGCGGCGGCTCCCAGGGCAGCGAACTGCACCTCGACGGCGGTGTCCTCTACACGGGCGGTATTGTGATGAACGACCCGACCGATGCTTTGTCGGGGACCAACGGATGGACGGATATTACTGAAGGCGTCATGATACTGACCGATTCCGGGGACCAAACCGAGAAGATCAAGTATTACGTACAAAACGGCTGGATCACGGCTTACGGTATCAAGAGCGGCGAGCTTCTCGAAGACGGCCGCCTTGCACTGGTCCAGATGGACTACGACGTCACGAACCCCGGCATGACCACGGTATGGGCCACGGCGAGCAATCCGGTTCAGGCCCGCTCGCCACAGCCGGCCGACGGGGCGACCGTGCAGTTGGTCGATGCGAAGGCCCTCATCTGGACGCCGGGCGAGTTTGCCGCGTGGAACGACGTATATTTCGGAACGGACCAAGACGCCGTGGCGAAGGCCGACGTATCGGATACAACGGGTGTTTACCGTGGCCGCCAGGCTGCCAGTGGATACATCCTGCCGGAAGCTCTCGAATGGGGCGAGACTTACTTCTGGCGAATCGATGCGGTCGAGACCGACGACACCGTTCACAAAGGCCCCGTTTGGACCTTCACGGTTGCCGACTACCTTCTCGTGGATGACTTCGAGAGCTACACCGACGACGACGCGGCCGGCGAGGCCATTTGGCAGACCTGGATCGACGGCTTCGGAGAGCCTGAAAATGGCTCGCAGGTAGGTTACCTCATTCCACCCTACGCTGAGCAGACCATCGTCCACGAAGGTGCTCAGTCGATGCCGCTCTCGTACGACAACCACCCCGGCGGCCCGATGTATTCAGAAGCGGTCAAGACGTTGAGCTATCCACGCGACTGGACCGAACAGGGCGTCGAGGAATTGTCGCTGTGGTTCAGAGGTTACCCGACGTACGTCGGTGGCTTTACCGAGGACCCGCCCGGCACTTATACCATGACGGGGTCCGGCACGGACATTTGGGACGCCTCCGACCAATTTCACTTTGCTTTCAAGCAGGCTTCCGGCGCTACCACGATCCAGGCCCAGGTGCTGAGCGTCAGCCATACCGACGACTGGACCAAGGCCGGGGTGATGGTTCGCGATTCGCTCGATGCGGATTCGGCTCACGCGATGGTGGCCGTCACACCCGCCAATGGCGTTTGGTTCGGGTGGCGCACGATGACCGGACAGACCAGCAATAGCGTCAAGGTGGAAAACCTCACGGCGCCACAGTGGGTGAAACTGGAACGCAGTGCAGGTGGACTCGTCAGGGCCTATTATTCCGCGGACGCTAACACGTGGAACGCACTGGGCACACCGTTGGCGGTCATGCTGAACGATCCAGTTTACATCGGCCTGGCGCTGACCAGCCACAATCCCGATGCGGTGGCCGAAGCTACGTTCTCGAATGTCAGTTTCCCTGATACGAACGTCGATCCGGAATGGACCGACCAGGATGTGGGCATTTCCGCCAACGCGCCCGAGCCGTTGTATGTCTCCGTCACCGACGGCGCCGGGGCATCTGCGACGGTATACCATAATGATCCCAATGCGGCCGTAATCGACACCTGGACGGAATGGGTAATCCCCTTACAAACCCTGGCCGATCAGGGTGTCGATCTGACCGATATTGACCGGATCGCCATCGGTCTGGGCAACAAAGAGGGCATAACCACATCCGGCGGTTCCGGCAAGATGTACTTCGATGACATCCGTATCTACCGGCTGAGAACAGCTCCTACCAACTAAGGATGCTCTCGCTCAGATAATGAAAGAGCCATCAAATCGGGGCCTGAATCCGGCAGTCCGGCACAGGCCCCGCCGCCAATTCACTGGACGAATCCGCGCCAATTTTGTATGATGATCGCCTGTACCGTGGGGTTCCGCGTGGATTAAGGACGGCATTTGCCCACCTTATGACTGCACCTGGACTGTGAGGACAACTTTGATGGTCAGCAGAAGACATTTCCTTCATTGCGTCGCGGGCAGTGTCGCAACGATGGCCCTGCCCCAAGCCCTCTTTTCAAAGACGGAGAGTACGAACAAGCCCAACATCATTCTCTGCATGGCCGACGATATGGGCTGGGGCGATCCGGGGTTCAACGGCAATTCGATTATCAAGACACCCCACCTGAACGAAATGGCGAAAGCCGGGATGCGGTTCACACGCTTCTATTCCGGCGCGCCCGTCTGTTCGCCGACGCGAGGAAGCTGCCTGACGGGCCGGCACCCATATCGCTACGGCATCTTCTTCGCAAACGTCGGGCACATGCCAAAAGAGGAAATCACCTTAGCGGAAGCCCTGAAGACGCAAGGCTATACAACGGGTCATTTCGGCAAGTGGCACCTGGGGACGCTCACCACCACGGAAAAGGACTCCAATCGCGGTGGTCCGAGAGGCGCCGAGCACTACTCACCGCCGTGGGAGAACGGCTTCGACGTTTGCTTTTCAACGGAAGCGAAAGTTCCCACATGGAATCCGATGACATCGCCGGAATCCGGCAAACCGTACGGAACCTACTATTGGAAACAGGACGGCACGAAGGCGACCGAAGACCTCGAAGGCGACGACAGCCGGATCATTATGGATCGGGCGATTCCCTTCATTCGCAACGCCG
Source organism: uncultured Pirellulales bacterium (assembly GCA_964475805.1). Taxonomy (GTDB): domain Bacteria; phylum Planctomycetota; class Phycisphaerae; order Sedimentisphaerales; family Anaerobacaceae; genus JAFGTG01. The sequence goes on from CAYZAH010000587.1 coordinate 2,650, forward strand.
TTGGAAACCATGAACCATTTCTGGCGGTCATCTGGTTTCACGCTCCCCACCTGCCGGTCGTGGCCGGAGCGCAATACAGGAAGCTGTATTCGCAATACAGCGAAGACGAGCAGCACTATTACGGATGCATAACCGCCCTGGATGAGCAGGTAGGCCGGCTGCGCAGCGAGCTGCGCGCCCTTGGGATAGCTGACAATACGATGCTGTGGTTTTGCAGCGATAATGGGCCCGAAGGTAAGGACGGCAAACAGGGTCGGACGCGGGGTTCGGCCGGACCGTTTCGCGGCCGCAAGCGGAGTCTCTTCGAGGGTGGCGTGCGCGTGCCCGGCTTGCTCGAATGGCCCGCGCGAATCAAAGCCGGGCGAGTCACCGATGTCCCCTGCTCAACGTGCGATTATTTCCCGACTGTCCTGGACGTGTTAGGCTTTCGGATGAAGGGCCAGCCGGAACCTATCGACGGAATCAGTTTGCTTTCGTTGATCGAAGACAAGATGACCGAACGGCCCCAGCCCATCGGCTTCGAGTCCAGGAACCAGGTGTCACTTACCGACAACCGGTACAAGATTTACAGTAGCGATAAAGGCAAGAGCTATATGCTCTTCGACCTGCTCGAAGATCCGGGCGAGACCAAAGACTTAGCGACGGAAAAACCACAGATTGTCCAAGCCATGAAGACAAAGCTCGATCACTGGCGAGCCTCCTGCAAAGACAGCCTCGCTGGGAAGGATTACCAATAACTGCTCGAACCCATCGAAAGAGAAACCTATGGCTAAGCAAACCATTGTCGGCTCACCCCTGACGCCGGCGCTTTTGAAAGACCTCGGAGCATTGGACGCGTTCTCATCGGCACCGAGAGATTTCAAGCCGGCCGGCGAATGGGTAAACACGTACCGCATCTGGACGTGCCACGG
>CAYZAH010000588.1:0-3559 GCA_964475805.1 uncultured Pirellulales bacterium
CGGGGCGATGAATCCGCCCGGTAGGCTCATTGCTACTTCGTTCGGCTCAGGGCGCCGGCGATGCGCAATCTCCCACCAGAAGATAGGATACCCGAGGCCATTGAGCCGCTGAGCGATGGCGGAAAAATCGTCGCACGTGGCCCCGACGCTGCATGTCAGCATATCCGGGACCGGAAAATGCGCCCCGGTGACAAAAGCGCCTAACATGGCACGCACGGGACAAAATGATTCGTCAATACCGAGCGAGTCGGCGATATCCAGCAATCCGGCGCTCAACTCCATCACGCATGGAATCCACCAGGCCCCGTCGGGATAGAATGCCACAACGTTATCAAAAGAATAGGCCATCACCGGCACCGTTCCGAGGTCCTTCATCGTGCCGACGATCTTCTTGCCGGCGGCGCGGGCCTCATGGAGGCGATCCTCCTCCGTGAGCAGGAAGTTCCACAATCTCAAAGCCGCCGGAGAATTATCGTACCGAAGCTTCAAGAGCCGCTGATCTCCGTCCTCGACGTGCCGGCTGAGCGGGCCGCCGTAGGCTGGCTGGGACAATCCCGCCTTCCGCAACTGTTCATATCGGCGGTCCCACTGCTCGAGCGTAATTCGTTCGGGAGTATCGGTCACAACAGCATCTCCAGGAAGGCGCGAATTCGATTGACCGTTCGGTGGCGGTCCGTATCGTTGTCGCCAGCCGTGTCAATATCGAGAACGGGCAGGCTGGTCCAGTCTTTCAGTCGTCCAAGCTCGGCGTGCCACATGTCGCACCATACGTACCGGCGGAAAATAATCCCCTGCACTCCCCTGCTGGAAAGCTCTTGTTTGAGCCACTGGTAAAGCTCGCTGTTCGGCCTGCGAGACGCGTCCGGGATGCCACCGAAGTACGCATTGGCCAGTTCCATCAGTGGTTCGTCGTGGAGCCGCCGGCGGTCAAACGGAGCACACATGCCACGTTCGCCGGTCTCGGTGCCATCCAGTACAATTCGCCCGCCCGATTGCTCGATCATATCGAACAACTCAAAGTCCTGCCTCATTAGCGGCCCGCCGACAATTGCCAAAGGCACGCCGTCAGTCACTGGCTTGGAGTCTTCGACGCCACCGAGCATCTCATCCGATCCATTTCTTCCTAATGCGGCAACCACCTCCGCGTATTGTTTGGCGGACAAATACGGTCTCGCGGCTCGAATCGAGTTGCGCGCATTGTCGTATCGTAACATTGTCTCCGCCAAAACGTCGTCGGGAGGTGATTGGCCGCCGATCCGGATAAGAAAAAGGCTGAGCCGTTTGAGCTCGTCCAGGTACAATTTCTGCGCCGCCACAGATTGCCACGTATTCGGGACATTCATAAGAAAAGCCGGAACATCGCACGTGCGAACGAGGATATCGAATGCTCGGCGCATCTGATCACAGACGGTTGTCGCTACAACGCCGGCGGCTTCCGACTGTTTCATCACTGCGCAAATAAAGCTGCGGACGTAAGGACAGACGCCTTCCGTTCGAGCAGCCGTGAAGGTCGAGTCCGCACGGTCGAGCAGCAGCCTCTCGGCTCGCAAGCCATGCGCTGCAATCCACTCGGCAGGCACGTATGGACACGTGTAGATAACTGTCCTCATAGCCTCGAACACCCGGGTTGGCCGGTCTTGTGCCGGACGGTCTCGAATAATGCTTCGACCCTCAAAGCAATGCGCGCCGAATCAGACGGAGAATAATCCGTCTCGATTCTCAAATACGGCAGTCCAAGCTCTTTCTCGGCCAACTCTTTGACAAGATAAGATTCGACGTCGTAGGTGATACAAGCCTGCCAGATCAGCTCGATGATGCACTGAGGGCGGTACTCGGCGGCGAGATCGCGGAGCACCTGTAGGCGCCGGTCGTTCTTCGTCATGACCGAACATGGGAGCCGAAAATACATCTCGGCCAAAGCGAGCATCGGGTCGTCGGCGGTCTCGTCCACGTCTTCCAGGATCGGCTTGAGTCCCGTACAGTTATCCATGCACACGACAAGCCCGCCGTGGGACTCGATGATATCCATAACGCGCTCGGCGCCGTGAACGACAGGAACTCCGGTCAACAATACGCGCACTGACGAATTCGTAGCGGAATTGTCCCTCTGAGATTTGAAGACTCTGATCGCTTCAGCGTACTGCTCAAGGTCGGCGTCGATACAGGAAATAATGCTCTTGAAATCGAGCAGTTGCCGGCCCGTCAGCAGAGGAGCATCCGACTTCATCAGCTCCGCTAATTCGCGTCGCAATCGCCGCTCACGATTCATCGTTCGGATAGCTTGCCGGATCCTCTCGTCCGTCAGCTCGACGCCAAAATGCTCTTCGAGCTTGGCTCGAAACTTGCGAAGCTCGCTGACCCAGTGCGTCATCGCGTCGGTATCCGTCGGCTTCTGAGGCAATTCCAGAATGTACGTCGGGCGCGTCCGGCCCATCAACTCGTACATCTTCTTCTTGCCGTCACAGGTCGTCTCGGCCACGATCAGGTCTGCCATTTCGAGAAAAGGATTTTTCCCCTGGATGTGATAACCATACGTTGACTTAATGAGCGGGCAGAGGTTGGCCGGCAAGTGTTCTTCCGCAGGTGGAATCATTTCCGCCGAGCCGCCGCATAGGCAGACCGGAACGGCATCCGCCGCCATAATCAATTCCCGGGGCGTATACTCACACATAATCCCCACGACGTGCTTGCCCTCGGCTTTGGCGCTCGTGGCGTAGTCGTAGCAGTGTTGTATCATCTCGCCAAACCAAACTGACGGGCCATTCGTCGGCTCTTTGGCTCCTAACTTAGGTGATGAGCACGTCGGCTGAGGGGGATCACACGGATCACTGGAGTTACAAGGCTTGTCACTCTTGTTATTACCACAGCATTTTCCCATTTTGGTCCTCGGATCTTCAAGTTGTCAGACTACTCTTTCTTACGGGCAATAAACAATCCCTGTGCGATCTTCCCCGCATGTGCCAATCCCTGCATAAAAACCATTTCTGCACCCATCGCCTGCATCAGCTCACCGTTGAAGCCGATGATCTTCAAAGCGTCGTACGTCAACTGCATGTTAAGCATATTAAGATAGAGGTCAACATGCGGTCCGAAACGCCCCGTATCCTCGGCGGCGATGACCTCACAATCGTTTTCCGTCAACAAGCTGCTGTACCCTTCGAGACTCTGCACGTTCGGGAACTTCATAAAGGTCAGGAACCGCTCGGCCTCGGCCTCGGTGAGCCCTTTCGGACCTTCGACCCAGTCGGTGAAGGCAATAGTTCCTCCCGGCCGGACGATACGCGCCGCCTCGGAAATCAGTTTTTCCTTATCGACCACGTAACACCAGGCGTCCTCCCCCCAGATGAAATCCGCACTGGCGTCGTCGAGACCGCTATCGCATACGTCCGCAAGAGTGAACTCGATTTTGTCCGACAAGCCCTCTTGCTCGCACCGCCGGCGTCCCTGTTCGACCACGTGGCTCGTCGCATCGACACCGCGCATCCCGACTACATCTCGAAAACGCACCAGGAAGCGCATCCCGGCTCCGCTACAACAACAAAGGTCAACGCCCTTCATA
>CAYZAH010000589.1:0-3546 GCA_964475805.1 uncultured Pirellulales bacterium
GCCTGGACGAACCGGCCCGTCTGGCCCCAGGGCATCGACCGGCCGAAGGGAGAAGACCCAGTCCCCGACACGCTTGACTGGGACCTCTGGATCGGCCCGGCGCCGATGCGCCCGTACAAGAAAGGTGTTTACAACCCGTTTAGTTGGCGCGGCTGGTGGGATTTCGGCGGCGGGGCACTGGCTGACATGGCCTGCCACGTGCTGGACCCGGTCTTCTGGGCGCTGAAATTGAAATACGCGATCAGCGTGGAGGCAAGCTGCACGTCGGTCAATAAAGAGACGTTTCCATTGGCGTCGATAGTCCACTTCGAGTACCCTGCTCGCGAGGGAATGCCGCCGGTGAAAATACACTGGTATGACGGCGGCCTCAAGCCGGAAAAGCCGGAGGCCCTGGGCCAGATGCAGATCGGGCAGGCCGCCAGCAACGTTCTGTTTATCGGCAGCAAAGGCGTACTTCGCTGCGGCGAGTATGGCGACGACCGGCATCTTTTCCCGTTGGACTTGATGAGAAGCTATAAACGACCGCCACAGACGCTCGAGAGAATACCGAATCAGGCGCACGAGCAGAACTGGATTCGGGCGTGCAAAGGCGGTGAACCGGCGTGCTCGAACTTCGACTACTCCGGGCCGCTCACGGAAATGGTTGTTATGGGCAATCTGGCGATTCGGCCGGAGAACGTCGGCAAGAGGCTCGAATGGGACGGCGAAAATATGCGCGTCACCAACGACGAAAAGGCCAACGACTACGTGAAGATGCACTACCGCGAAGGCTGGTCGCTCGAAATGTAAGACTGCGATTTCTTAACACATGAAAGGTTGTAATGAAAGGCCAAGAAGAAACGGGTAAGCAGAAGATAAAGATCTCTCGGCGCAACTTCATGGGTGCCGCGGCGGCGGTTGCGGCGTTTACGTTTGTGCCCAAGCGCGTCCTGTCGGGTGAGGCGGGCAACAAGCTGAGGATCGCCGGCATCGGTGTTGGTGGTCGCGGCGCCAGCGATTTGAAGGCGGTCGAAAGTGAGAACATCCTTTTCCTGTGCGACGCTGACTTGAACCGGGCGAAGGATACTATCAAGAAGTATTCCAGAGCGAAGGTCTACCGCGACTTTCGCAGAATGCTGGACAAGGAAGCCCGGAACATCGACGCTGTAGTGATCGGCGCCCCGGACCACATTCACGCTCCAGCGGCGATCATGGCCATGAAGATGGGCAAGCACGTCTACTGCGAAAAGCCCATGGCGCACACGATCAATGAAGCGCGTCGGATGACCGAAGTCGCCAAAGAGACCGGCGTGGTTACGCAAATGGGCAACCAGGGGCACGGCGGCGAAGGCTTGCGGCTCTACTGGGAATTTATCCACGACGGGGCGATAGGAACAGTTCGCGAGGTTCACGTCTGGAGCGACCGGGCGGGCACGGCGCAGAGGCCGTGGTGGCCGCAAGGGATCGACCGGCCGAAAGGCAGCGCGCCGATACCCGGGAGTCTCGACTGGGATATTTGGCTTGGTCCGGCCCGCTGGCGGCCCTACGCCAAGTTCCCGAACGGCAGGGGGGGCGAGGCCACCTACTGCCCGTTCAACTGGCGAGGCTGGTGGGACTTCGGTTGCGGCGCCATTGGTGATATGGCGGTCCACAACGCAGACCCGGCGTTCTTTGCGCTGGAGCTCGATGCCCCGACGGCGGTCGAGGCCGAGACCAGCGGCGTCAACGATGAAACCCTGCCCATCTGGAATATCATTCGGTTCGACTTCCCCGCCAAGGGGAATCGGCCCGCGATCAAGCTGACTTGGTATGACGGTGGAAAGTTGCCGCCGGCGCCGGCTGAATTGGAGGGTCGTAAGCTGGGCGGCAACGGAATTCTTTTTGTAGGCGACAAGGGTAAATTGCTCGGTGGCAGCCACGCCGGCGCGCCGCGACTGATTCCGGAGTCCAGGATGAAAGAATACGGCCGGCCGCCCCGGATGTTGCCGAGGTCGCCCGGACATCACCAGGAGTGGATCGACGCGTGCAAGGCGGGCAAACCCGAGGACGCGAAGTCCGGCTTCTGGTACGCCGGGCCTTTCGTCGAGGCGCTCCACGTCGGCAATCTTGCCGTCCGGCTTCAGAGGCGCGTCGAGTGGGACTCGAAAACGATGCGCTCGCCGAACTGTCCCGAGGCCGACAACTACATCAACAAGTTCTACCGCGTCGGTTGGTCAATATAGCATTCTATGTGGGCAAGAACGTCGTTTGCCTATCCTACGAGCCTGATAGCGCGGGTCCGGCAGGCTTGCCGGATTGTGTACGCGAATCCTTCGAAAGGGGATAGCGATGAAAGAACGAGAAGGGACGAAGGTCACGCGGCGTGATTTCATGGGAACCGCGGCGGCGGTGGCCGGGTTCACGCTTGTGCCGCGAGCAGTTCTGGGCGGACCTCGCCACGTTCCGCCGAGTGAGAAGCTCAACATCGCCGGCGTGGGTATAGGCGGTCGCGGCGCCGGCGACCTGCACGAGCTGTCCAGCGAGAATATCGTCGCGCTATGCGACGTGGACCAGAAGTACGCGGCAAAGGTATTCAAGAGCTATCCTAAAGCTGAGCAATTCCGCGATTTCCGCAAGATGCTCGATAAGCAGAAAAACATCGACGCGGTAGTTATTGCGACGCCGGACCACTTGCACGCCGTTGTCACTATGACGGCCATCAAAATGGGCAAACACGTCTATTGTGAGAAACCCTTGGCCCATTCCATCTATGAAGTTCGCAAGGTTACAGAAGCGGCGCGAGAAGCCAAGGTCGCCACGCAATTAGGCAACCAGGGCCAAGCCTCTGAAGGGACCCGCCTCGTGTGCGAGTTTATCTGGGACGGTGCAATCGGCCCGGTGCGCGAGGTCCATTCGTGGTGCAACAGGCCGATCTCGCCTCGCGGCATTGCCCGCCCGAAAGAGACGCCGCCCGTGCCCGAGACACTCGATTGGGACTTGTGGCTCGGTCCGGCTCCTTACCGACCCTACAATCCCTGCTATCTGCCTTTTACGTGGCGAGGCTGGTGGGATTTCGGATCCGGCGTGTTAGGCGACATTGGCTGTCATCAGTTCGCTCCGATCTTCCGGGCGTTGAAGCTCGGCTATCCCACGAGCGTCGACGCCTGCTCCAGCAACTTCTATGAGCCGGCCGCCGTGACCGAGGAAACCGCTCCGAAAGCATCCATCGTGCGCTACGAGTTCCCCGCTCGCGAAGGGATGCCGCCGCTGAAGCTGACCTGGTACGACGGCGGCATGATGCCGGCCCGGCCGGAAGAGCTGCCCGAGGGCCTGCGGTTCGGCAACGCCGACGACAACCTGTACGTTGGCGACAAGGGCAAGATGCTGGGCCACCGGCTGCTGCCGGAGTCGAGGAGCAAGGAATACGGCAGGCCGCCGAGGGTCCTCCCGCGTTCGCCGGGCCATCACAAGGAGTGGATCAACGCCTGCAAAGGAGGCGAACCGGCCGGCTCCAATTTCGACGTTTCAGGCCCGCTGACCGAGGTTGTCCTTTTGGGCAACGTCGCCTTGCGCATGGGCCAGCAATTA
>CAYZAH010000590.1:0-2500 GCA_964475805.1 uncultured Pirellulales bacterium
GTTTGAAAACGCCACTGTTGAGAGTTTCGAGCGGCGGGAGATTTGCGGACATTGCCGGCACAATGAGGATTGCGGTGAGAAATAGAAAGCCGTATCTGGTCATGATTCTATGGGTAGCCAAAGCGGGTTCCTCAAGCCGTTCATTCCAGAAAGTTGTCCTCGATAATCCTTTCGAGCGTATGATATTATACAAACCTGGACTTGAACCTGTCAATGTACTATTATGACCGCTGACGGCGATGTCGAATTAGCTATGGGGTGTTGTCAATGCAGGATGTGACATGATGAACAATTCACGCAGAATCGGGGTTATCTTATTCCTGGCTTTTGTGAACACGGCCCTCCCGGCGGCGTCCCCCCGTGCTGAGGAGCACGGTCCGCGCCTTTCAGACGAGGAACTGCTCGCCTCGCTCGATCCGAACTTCCATGATCTAAGCCGGGTTATCGCCCTTCGAGATCGTGGACAGGTCTCAGCCGCCCTGTCGGCCTTGGTGGCCTTTGTCCGAACGAAGCAAGAACCAGCTGATTTTGGCCAGCGTGCCGAGCGAAATCCACACGCCGATACCTCCGCCGCCCGGAGAGTGATGGATCACGAGTTTGTCGTCGTCGGCATTTCGCATACCTTCGGCAAAAACATTGACTGGGGCTTTAATCCAACCACCGCGCCCGGATCGAAATACGAGCGAGACCACGAGTGGACCTGGCAGCTTAATCGACACAACGATTGGGTTACACTGGCTCGCGCGTACCAGGCTACCGGCGACAAATCCTTCGCAAAGGAGTTTGATGCACAATTCTCCGATTGGGTCGCGGAGTGCCCCGTTCCAGCAGACGGAGCGGATCAGCGCCCTTATTCGAAGTGGCGCACCATAGAAGCCGGCATTCGTATGTGCTGGACGTGGCCGACGGTCTTCACGATCTTCCGGGCATCGCCCTCCGTCAAAGATGAGACACTCATTTCGATGGTCAAGTCGATGGTCGAGCACGGTCGCTATTTGAGGCACTATCCCACAACCGGCAATTGGCTGACGATGGAGATGGACGGCCTCTACCACGTCGGCGTGCTCCTCGGCTTTGTTCGCGAGGCGAGCGACTGGCGACGGTTTGCTCTATCGCGGCTGCTCTCTGAGCTCGACGCCCAGGTTTATTCCGATGGAGCGCAGATCGAGCTAACGCCGGGCTATCATAACGTGGCTTTGCGTAGCTTCCTGGGCCCTGTGAATATCGCCGGGGCATACGGATACAGCTTGCCGGATAAATACTTAGCGAAACTTGAACGGATGTTTGCGTACAACATGTGGGTGATGCGACCGGACAGGGACACGCCGCGATGGAACGATTCCTGGCACGTCGATGTCGCCGGGACACTGAGGAAAGGTCTGGCCCTGTTTCCAAACCGAGCGGACTTCAGATGGATCGTCACTGACGGCCGGGAAGGCGCGCCGCCCGACCACACTTCGCACTTCTTCCCATACGCAGGCCAGGTCGTGATGCGCTCCGGCTGGGACCGGGATGCCCTCTTCCTGGGTTTTGAAGCCGGTCCCTTTGGTTACGGTCACCAGCACGAAGATAAACTGGGCATTGTCTTGTTTGCCTATGGTAAGGAACTACTGGTCGAGGGGGGAAGCTACGCCTATGACGCGTCGAAGTGGCGTCGCTACGTCCTTTCCTCCTATGCCCACAATCTCGTCCTCGTGGATGGTCAGGGCCAGGTTCGGCGCGGTTTGCCTCGTCAGCAGTACGTCAGCAAGTCGCCTCTCGATGTTGCTTTCCACTCGGACGAATGCTATGACTATGCTCGTGGGGTATACGAACAGGGTTTTGGCGAGAGAAAAAAACGCCCCGCCCGGCACACACGCGAAGTGGCTTTCCTCAAGAAGGCTCGATTATTTGTCATTCGAGACACGTTAGAACCTCTCGATGGCAAGTCCCATTCGTATCAGGCGCTGTTTCACCTCGACGCCGAGGATGTGAACCTCGATAGCGATCGCGGCATTATCGAGACCCAGGGTTTGGGAGCCGCCAACGTCAGAATTGTTCCGCTGTCTGGCGAAGGTTTGCAGACGCGTATCGTTCGTGGCCAGGAGACCCCCGTCGTCCAGGGTTGGATGCCGCGCGGGCATGGAATCCGGGGTGTAAGGCCCATTCCCACCGTTGTCTACGAGCGGCATTCGGAGGAGCCCGTGCGTTTCGTGACCGTGCTGCAACCCCTCCGAGGCAACGAGGACCAGGTACTAGCGGTGTCCGAAGTCGGGGGCAGAGTAATGATTTCGTATTCGAGCGGCAAGACCGTCGATGTAAGTCTGCCTCTGCCGTAACAGGGAGTATTATAGATGGAGCTATTTGTCCCAAGGGAAACGGATTCCCAGGAAACGCGAGTTCCGATCCTTCCGGCGCACGCGGGCCAATTGGTCAAACTCGGCGCGCAGCTCGCGGTGGAAACCGGAATCGGGCAATCTCTCGGCATCTCGGACGGCGAATATGAAAAGGAGGGAGCAAG
>CAYZAH010000591.1:0-3545 GCA_964475805.1 uncultured Pirellulales bacterium
ACGCCGAAAAACTTCACGGCTGTGACGTCGAGTGGCTCAAGAAGAACGGCGACTGGAAGATCAAAGAGATCGCAGGTTCGGATTTCTTCCTGGACGTGGATCTCGTCATCCTGGCGACGGGTTTTGTTCACGTCGTGCATGAGGGTCTCGTCAAGGACGCGGGACTGGAGCTCGATTCGCGAGGCAACATCAAGGTGAACGATTACCATACCAGCGATCCGCAGATATTTGCCGCCGGCGATACGGTCAGCGGACCATCGCTGGTCGTGCGTGCGATTGACAGCGGCCGGCGGGCCGCCGCCGCGATCGACCACTGGTTTAGAGAAAGGACGTAGGCTCAATGGCTCTACGAATCGGACTGGCACAGATCAATTCCTCCGTCGGCGATATCGCAGGCAACGTGGCTAAGATCAAAGAGTTTTATGACGAAGCATCCGAGTTCGGGGTAGACGTGGTGGTTTTTCCCGAGATGGCCGTTTGCGGGTACCCGCCGGAGGATTTGCTGCTGAAGAAACATTTTCTCAACGACAATCAAGCCGCCATTGAGGCTCTGGCCGAATACTGCGGCCAAGCCGTTATGGTCGTCGGTTTCGCCGAAGCATCCCGTGACGGGTACTTCAACGCACTGGCCATCCTCCAGAAAGGAAGCATCAGGAAGACCTACCGCAAGATCATTCTGCCTAACTACGGGGTCTTCGACGAGAGGAGGTATTTTCGTCCCGGGCGTGGAACGACGACCGCCGTGATACGCGGCCACATTATGGTGCCGACGATTTGCGAGGATATCTGGCACATCGACTGGATCGACCAGTTCATCGGCGAGATCTTCCGTAAGGACCTGATTGTCAACATCTCCGCGTCCCCGTTCCACGTGGGCAAGGTCGGCCAGCGAAGAGACATTTTGAGCCGCTGTGCGACGCATTTCAACTGCCCGGTGGCCTATTGTAATCTCGTCGGGGGACAGGACGAGCTCGTCTTTGACGGGTGCAGTATGTTTGCAGACGCTCAGGGCAACATCGTCTGCCAGGCTAAGGCATTCGACGAGGATCTGCTGATTGCCGATCTCGACATGGCCCCCGGCGGCGAAAGCGTTGGCTTCCGGCCCGTCAAAGATATGGGCCGGCCGCGCCCCGACAATCCGTCCGCCAAGCCCGGCCGACGGGCTGACCGTATCGGCGACGTCTATCAGGCCCTCGTGCTCGGAACGAGAGACTACGTGCACAAGAACGGCTTCAAGAAGGTCGTGATCGGTATGAGCGGCGGCATCGACTCGGCTCTGACGGCCGCCATTGCCGTCGAGGCGCTCGGGCCGGAAAACGTCATCGGCGTCACCATGCCCACGAAGTTCAACAGCCGAGGAACGGTTCGCGACGCCGGCAAGACCGCCAGAAACCTCGGGATGGAGTTCCACACGATTCCCATCGGGACTGTTCTCGACGAGTTCGATGGGGCATTAAAGACCGTCAAGAACTCGTCGCAAGCCGGGCTCGCCCACGAGAATCTCCAGGCGAGAATCCGGGGCACGATCCTCATGTATCTGAGTAACGATTTGTCGTGTCTGGTACTCACGACCAGCAACAAGAGCGAGACGGCGGTGGGCTACGCGACACTGTACGGGGATACTGCCGGCGGGTTTGCCGTCATCAAAGATGTGCCCAAGACGAAGGTGTATCAGCTCGCCCGATACGTTAATCGTACAGGTGGGCGGACTATCATACCCTCCAGCGTACTGAACCGTCCGCCCAGTGCGGAGCTTAGGGCCGATCAACTGGACTCCGATTCCCTGCCGGACTACGACCTGCTCGACCGCATCCTGAAAGGCTACATCGAAGAGGACAAGTCCGCCAAGGAGCTTGAGGACGAGGGTTTGCCGGCCGACGTGGTCAGAAGAGTAACCCGCATGGTGGACTTCAACGAATACAAGCGAAGACAGTCTCCGCCGGGCGTCAAAATCACACCGAAAGCGTTCGGCAAAGACAGGAGAATGCCCATCACTAATCGTTATACGTCTACGTAGCGATTTTTGATTTACGGTGGCGGCTTGCGCTCTCAGACCCGTTCGGCTCTGCGGATTGCCGCGCGAGTTTGGGACCGTTGATTTCCGCCGATGGCTGCTATCGGGATCGGTCCCTGGTATCTTTTCCACAGACCGCTTCGCAAGTAGGCCATTATTGCCTCGGTACCTTCCTTGACCACCTCTGGTGGGGGGGAGGTCAGGTCATTGTTGCCTTCCACCATGAGCGATTCCAGGTGTGTTAACTGCCCCAGTTCCATTGGAATGCGTGTCAGGTGATTGTTGCGCAAATCGAGCCTTCTAAGATTCCTTAGATCGCCGAACTGGGCGGGGAGGGAGAGCAGTTGATTGTCGTTGAGGGTGAGTACCTGCAAGTCAATCAGTCCCGATGTCCATCGTGGCTCAACTGGGATGCTTATCAGACGATTGTTGTGAAGATGAAGCTGTTCCAGATTTTCCAATGTGCCCAACTCTGCCGGGATACTGGTCAGACGATTGCTGTCCAGGTCGAGTCTCCTGAGGCTTTTCAGCTTTTCCAGTTCGGGCGGGATGCCGGTAAGCAGGTTGTCACTGAGGGTGAGGACCTGAAGATTGGGCAGCCGTCCGAGCTCTTCTGGAATGCTCATCAGCCGATTGTTGTGAAGGTAGAGCTGTTCCAGGTTTTTCAGCCTGCCCAGTTCCGGCGGGAGGCTGGTTAGATTGTTATTGTCCAGCCAGAGTTCCCGCAGGTTAGTCAGGTTGCCTAATTCCGCCGGGATGCTGGTCAATCGATTGTTGTGAAGATAGAGCCGCTGGACGTTCGACAGCCAGCCCAACTCCGAGGGAACGTTCGTGAGATGATTATTGTCGAGCCAGAGTTCCTCCAGATTTGTCATGCTGCCTAACTGGAACGGAACATCCTTCAGCCTGTTGTTGTCGAGATAGAGTTGCTGCAAGTGTGTGAGCTTACCCATCTCCGTCGGGAGGCTCGTGAGTTGATTGCCGTCAAGGGCGAGGATCTTCAGACGTGACAGCCGACCTGTTGCCGCCGGTAAGCTTGTGAGCCGATTGTTACTGAGGAAAAGCTCTTCGGTGCGCTTCAATCTTCCCAGTTCGGCCGGAATGCTGGTGAGTCGATTGTTCTCCAAACGCAATGATTGTATGTTTGTCAATTTGGCGATCCCAGCCGGAAGCGACGTGAGGCCCTTGTCCGATAGGTTAAGCCTGGTTGCCTTCGCACTGTCCGCCGCCTTCATGATCCAACGCAATATCATTTGCCCATCTCCTGGAGCCTTGACTTTCTGCCGTATTTGTTCGAATTTATGTACTCAATAGATATATCGGTCCTCGTCCGATAATCACTTGAGAAGTTATGGCCGATTTGAAACGTAGTTTTGCAGGTGCTCGCGAAACGCTTCGAGACTGACTTCAATCGCAGATTCGGAACACCGGGAGGTTCGTCATGAATAATCTGAATGTGAGAATGTTTGCTACGGTGCTGATCTGTTCTTTGGCGAGCCTCGCTTGTGGCCAGGTGACCGCCCCGCTCAGC
>CAYZAH010000592.1:0-3545 GCA_964475805.1 uncultured Pirellulales bacterium
TGATGATTCTCCTTGTCTTCAGCGGACCCGGCGAAACAGCGTGCCCATGAGTCCGCGAGGTCAACATTTCCACGGCTTCCGGGTGGTCCTGCTTCCACTGCTCGAAGTCCGTCCTCGGCTTTTTCGAGCCGATGGTCTCACTCAGCGCTTCATCGAGCCATTTGTTATTTTCAGGACGTCCCATGATCGTCTCCCGTTAAGCCGTTACGTTCCAAATACTTCGCAATCTTACGCTTTGCCCGGACGAGCCGGCCGTTCACCGCTTGGGCCGAGAGCCCCAGAACCTCCGAAATCCGCGCTTGCGAGAAACCGTCGAAGTACCGCAAAACAATCAACTCTCTTTCGGCCTCCCGGAGGCTCCAGACCGCCCGGCGAATCGCCTCCCGGCGATCTTGTGGTTCGCCAGGATTAACCGCCGAGACCGCCGAGATCGCGGAGAGACCATTGAATTTTGGACTCTCGGCGGCCTCTGCGTGCTCCGCGGTGAATCGCCTGTTGGCTCTGAGCATTTGCCTCGAAACGTTCCGGCAAATACCGGCCAGCCAAGCGGCAAAACATTCTTTACTTTTCAAATTCCCGATATCGCGGCAGGCGACGGCGAACACTTCCTGGGCCGCATCTTCCGCGAGGTCCCGGTCGGCCAGCATCGAGAAGGCCAACGCGACCATCGGGCTGTGATAGCGCTCGTACAGAGCACCGAAGCTTTCCAATTGGCCATTTTGGGCCGCTTCAACGAGTTGTGTCTCTGAATTCAAATCCACAATCTGCACCGTTCAAAGAACCTGCTGACGTCAGCTCTCGTTATTATAGTGTCGTTTCACGCGCGAAATATGCGCGCAAAATGGCTTTTCGAAGATATTTTCCCTTCCGCATTGCCGTGGGAACGCAGACCACGATTCTTGAAATGCAGACGAAGAATCTGCGCGGGCAAGAACGGCGCTTGCCCACCTTACGGCTCATTTTTCAGCGGGGTCTTCGCCCGGATTAGATGTTTCGTCAACGGCCTTGTCTCCGGTGGCTTCCTCTTTGGCCTCCAGCCGCTTCTTGACGTCGTCAAGATCGTCCTTGAGCTTGTCAGTCTCTTTCTTGAGTTTATCAACCGTCTCGCGCAGTTGAATGACCTCCGCCGGAACAAGTTCGTTGCGGTCACGCAAATCCTTGAGTGCCCTCTCGGCGGCGCGTTCGATCCGGCTGTTCGGTTCATCACCTGCGACCGTTTCCAGGACCGGAATCGCCTTCTCGTCGCCGAGGACTCCCAGCGCCCTTATGGCCCCGGCTTGAATCGTTGTCTTCGGATGGCTCACGTAGCCGAGCAGGAACTGGCGCGCGTTTGTTTTGTCCTCTTCGTGGCGGCTGATCCGCGCCAGTGTATCGAGCGCACCGGCAAAATCCCGCGACCGGAATTGCCCTTCCCGCTCGGCCAGGATTTGTTGCAAGCGCCCGGAGAAGAAAGGCTCGTCCAACATGCGAATCGCCTCGACAGCCGCTCCGGCTAACTCGTTACGATACGACCTGGACTTGAGGTATCTAACGAGCAGACGCCGCGTCTTTTTACCATGATAGAGGCCGAGATTCCGAATCGCTTCCGTCAGGATGACTGGATTCTCTTCCGTCCTTAAGATCTTTACGTCCAACTCCAGAGTCTCGGGCCTGTAGAACTTGCCGACATGTCTTACAACATCGTTTCTTACCCGTGCATCGTCCTGATCGAGCGAATCCGCGAGGGCCTCGAATGCCTCATCGGTATGAATCTCCTCCAGTGCCGCCGACGCTCTCCGCCGAACACCATAGAATGGATCGTTGTTGAGGGCCTCCTTCAGTTTGGCGACCACCTTCTTGTCCTTCTTCTTCTCAAGGGCCTCGACGGCTTTCAGCCGCCCGATCACGTCACCGGCGTATTTCAACTGCTTGAACAGCATCGGGGTCGGCTTGTCGAACGTAACGTTGGCCAGCAGGCCGTAATCCGCGTCGAATCGGACGATATCCGGCTTGCCGGGCAGCCGAAAATAGAAGTCATGCTTCTTGCTATCGACGACAATCTCGCGGTCGATAACGTCGTCCCCGATGATGAAACGCATCTTCGTGCCGAAGTAAAACAGCATGACTTTGTCGGAGACTTTTTGTGTCTGTTCGATGGAGACCTTCGCCAGCTTGTCCTTTTCAGACCATTCATAGCTGACTTTCAGGTCAGGATGCCGGCCATGATATATCCACTGGTCGAAGAAGCGGTCGTACGACCGGCCCGTCAGTTCCTCAATCACCGACCGAAAGTCCTCCGTCACCACGCTGCTTAAAGCGTGACGTTCGAGATAGGTCTTCACGCACTTTCGGAACATCTCCTCACCCAGGTCCGTGCGAAGCATATGCAGCACCCAGCCGCCCTTTTGGTAAGCCCGGTAGTCGAACTGCTCGTCGGCGTCCTCGTAATTGCGGGTGACAATGGGCTTGTGTTCGGGCCGGTCCCTGAGCACTCCATGCGAGATGAGGTAGAGATTGTACAGCATGGAGTCATGGCCGTTCTTGTGGCCGTCGTAGAGCTTCTCGTAATAGACGGCAAATCCTTCGTTGAGCCACAGGTGACTCCAATCCTTGCACGTCACGTAGTCGCCGAACCACTGATGAACCATCTCGTGCGCCACGAGGCCCTGGCTCGAACGGATGTTTTCCGTCTCCTTCGTGTGAAGCGTGCCTTCGGTGAGTATCGTCAGCGTCGTATTCTCCATCCCGCCCGCGACAAAATCGTAGACGACCGCCTGATCGTATTTGCCCCAGGGGTAAGGCACGCCGATCTCTTTCTCGTAGAACGCTAACATGTCCGCCGTGTCCTTGAACGAATTCTCGGCGTATTGAATCTGCGAGGCCGGCGTATAGAACGCAATCGGAATATCCTTGTACATTGATTCGATCTTGCCGAGCTGTCCGGCGACGAGGGCCACCAAGTAATTGACGTGAGGCTTATCCTGAAGCCACGTCACCACCTTAAGCCCGTTGGCGGGGTCCATCTCTTCGGAAACAAGCCGGCCGTTCGACAAGACCGTCATCTCCTCCGGCACGCGGCAAATCACCTCCGTCGTCGATCGCTCGTTCGGATAGTCGTAGTTCGGGAACCAGCACGGGGACGTATGCGATTCGCCCTGTGTGAACAAGTGCGTGTCACCTTCCGGGTAGCCCATCTCAGGCGTTCGAAAATACAACCCTTGTTTCGGCTCGGCTTCATAGACGACCTTGATCGTTGTTTTGACGCCGGGCCGAATCGGCGGATCGAACGTGATCGTAATCGCCTTGTCCGTCACGTCGTATCCCTCGATCTTCGCATCCGACGTGACCGAAGAAACATCCAGATCAATGGCATCCAGCCGCAACTCCCTCATTGGCTTGGCAATCGGCGCGAATCTGATCTTGGTCGTGCCGGCAATGGTTCGCTGCTTGAAGTCGGGCGTGACGTCGATGGTGACGTGAAGAATGTCCGCATCCCGGTCCGGGGCGTAGCGGCGTTCCGGCGTACCGTCCGCCAAGCCGGTAACCACTACACCTGCGATGAAGAT
>CAYZAH010000593.1:0-3522 GCA_964475805.1 uncultured Pirellulales bacterium
ATCCAGGCGTCCCTCAAAGAACGATGCGGGCATGGCGCGAGGCTCGTTGATGTAGAGATAGATGGAGACGCCGTATCGCTTTGCCCGCTCCACCATCTTTCTGAGATTGGCGACGCGAGTCTCGTAGCCGGCCTCGGACTCGGTGAAGACCGAAGGCGGAGCCAATTGACGCAGGACCACGTGCAGCCATACTCCATTGACTCCAAGCTGACTCAGTCGCTCCAGCAAACCATCCGGATAGGGGTCAAGCTCAGGATTGGACAACGGATCGCCGAACACTCCAAAGTAAGAGTACAGAAACCTGATCGGCTCTCCTTGTCCGTCTCCACCTGAGACCGTGGGCACGCCATCTGTGACTGAACCAGATATATCTCGAATGAAGTCAAACCTGGGCTCACATGGCTTTGTCAGTTCATCGCCGAATTGTGCTGTGACGATAGACTTGATCTCCTCACATCGCTTGGCTGCCACGTCATTGGGCTCCGTGTAGCGAAGAGCTGAACAGGACGGCTTCAGCGAGCCGAGTTTAATCCAGAGGAAGTCATCCTCCCTCAACGTGAAAGCAAGCCTCTCAGCGTCCCAGCCGAGCAGCGTCAGCAATTGCCCATAAGGTAGGAGGTGCCAATTGCGCCGGATGATCGAGATGTAGCCCCGCTGCTGATACTCCTCTGGAGGTGCAATGTGAGGAGGCAAGCCCATGGAACGGCCGATTTCTCGAACCTTCTCAGGCGTTGTATCGAGCACCCTGGCCATCCGCTTGAGGGACACCAACTCCCAGTTGCGCCATACAAACGCATGCACGCGGTCCGGAAAGTGTCTGAACTGGATCGCCACGGGAGCTCTACCCACAGGTAAGACATCAGCACAACCAAGGCTGATGTGGGCGAAGATAAAGAAACTTGCACAGAAGAGTTTTGAGCATTTTGGGCTCATGTCGAACGTCTCCAATACTCTACCAAGTCCTCGGTAATCCATCAGACCGCCATAAAACAACGTGTATTCTACCATAATGGCTTACTGGTGCCACAATAGTTCGCTTTCAAACATGCACTGTTGTGAGATAAATCCGTGCGGCCGGTCAGCACGTCGACTCGTATACAGCGCGTGTTCTCGATCCGCCATTCGCCGGGAAACAGTAGAACTACGGTGGTCCATATTCCTAGCCAGCCCTTTTGCGCCTGATTCAGATACCTTTGGATACTGTGCAACGACTATTGTTAGAGTCACGGGTCAAGGGACCGGTACGAAGGTTGGTCGGGTCATTATCCATGTACCCAAATCAGCGCCAATCCACACAACCGGGATGCTCCAGTAGGCCGAGGGTGAGATTATAGTGAGCCTTGCCGCGGTCGGCTTGGGTCTTCACGGTCCAGCCGGCGCCGGAGATATCGCCCAGACCACTATCCATGCTTTTGGCATACTGCTCGGTAATGAAGAACGGCTCGGCTAGCCATGCCACCCAGTTAGTCGCAGGTTTGAGGTCGAGCGTCCACACGTCATAATAGTTCACGGCGATGGCATAGACATACGGCTCGGCACTGTTCCACATGACGGTGTGCTTCAGGTCGCCGCCGTGCAAACGGCTGCCGAGGTAAAGATGATTCGAATCGGTCTCCTCGCCGTACTGCTTGCGAAGAGTATTGCGGCCCCGCTCCGTTGGGTTTGTGCCAACGGAGCTGACGCTCACAGCAAGAAATTAACCGCCCCGCGGATCGACAAGCCATCACCGGCTGTCGATCTTCGTCGTGTGGGAGATTCCCGTTGCCTCGACCATTGCGTCCTTCAGTCCACATTTGAGCACTCTCAGAACACGCAGCCCTCCTGAAGAACATCACTCAAAGACTATGGTGGTCACGAGTTCGAGAAAAAGGAAGCTCATTCTGTCTATTTCGCATAGTTCATTGAAAACGAGGGCACCAGAAGATCACCATAAAATTTCTGCTTTCGAGCAAAAATGGGTATTGACTCGCGCTTGGAGTGGAATGAATTGCTATGTGCGGAGACATTCCGGAGACATTGCTTGTCAAGGAACTCCGACGTCTTGTAAGTCAAAATATTGGAGTCATTTAGGCGGTGACATATCACTCTTCAAAATCTTCACTTTGTGCCAGTTTTGCTCGCCGCTCTTTGACTTTTTCAGGTTTGTTCCAGGCTTCGTACAGAGCAATCAGGTTGTTATATGACTCCGACGTATCTGGGTGGGTGCCACTGAGTTTAAGACGGCGGGCTTTGAGTAATGCTGTTTCTGCTTCATGTGGCACCTGACGACAAGTCTTTTGGTCTGATGTGGTCGACGTGCGCGGTAGTCAAATCACTACCTATGATCTACGTGAAAAATCCGTAGGTCTGAAGAAGAGATGTTTGACAATTGTCGGAGGGGGCATAGAATACGACAATGAGCTTCTGGCCGGCCGTGTCAGCCGAGTAGATCGAGGAACAGATACCAGTTGCACTGTGATAATTCAAACCGGAGAATTCCAATGTCAAAATCTACAAAGGTTAAACGTGGTGGCTTGGCAGCTTCGTCAATAGATCGTCGGGATTTCCTCAAGGGTGCTGCCAGTACGGCAGGCGCCGTCGTGGCCGCGTCGGTGAGCGAGACGGCTCGGGCAAACCGAGCATCCAAGCCGGGTGTACCATGGGAGTCCAATAGCCGCATGGGCATCGGCATCAACCTCGAATATGTCCGGCACGCCGACAAGAGCCTCGCTTACGGCATCAAGCGGGCGGGTCAGATTGGTTACCAGTGGGTCGAGCCCTGCTTTCTGGACGGCCGTTGTCTGCTCTCCAACGCTGGGTATTGCCACGTGACGAGCATGGATACCGACCCGAAGCTCATCAAAGACCTATGCGCGGAGGCCGGCGTGAAGATCAGCGGGCTGTCGTCGCACTCCGATCTGCTCAATCCTGAATACGGGGTGCTCTATGCACGGCGCGGCATTCGTTATGCCCGAGCGCTGGGCGTGAACGTCGTCCAGATCACCGAGGACATGTATCCGCCCAAGTGGATTGACGAATTCGAGGCTTACAACCTCATGCGCATCACGTTGAAAGCGATAGCCGAGACGTGCGAAGAAAACGGCGTTTACATCGCTGTCGAGCAACACGGTCCATACACCGCGAAGATCGAGCACATGAAGCGCATCCTCACGCTGGTGGATTCGCCGTGGATCAAATGCAACTATGATTGCGGTAATACTTTTCTCGCTGGCTCGAATCCGTACGAGATGCTCGAAGCGGTCATTGACAAAGTCGTGCATGTGCACGCAAAGGACATTTCGGTCAAGCAGGCCGGGGCGGAGCGAGGCAAGGTCACCGGCACGGCCGTTGGCTGTGCGTGTGGTGACGGCGTCATTGACTGGAAGAAGCTCGTTGGGCAGTTAAAGAAGGCCGACTACAGGGGCGTGCTCTCGGTTGAATGCGGCACTGAGGAAGAGGCAATCCGTTCGCACGCGCACCTGACAAGGGTTCTTCAGGAACTGGATGCGTGAGCATGAAAGTATGCTTGACCGCCTCTGATAC
>CAYZAH010000594.1:0-3518 GCA_964475805.1 uncultured Pirellulales bacterium
GGATCGGTGAGCAACCGGCGCTCGGTGAGCGTGCCGAGTGTTCGCAGTCCGAGTACCATTAGCTCGCCCAACACGCGAGGGTCCACCGTCAGCCGACAAACGACGACGCGGTCGAGCCGGTCCGCCGGATCGAACAATCGTGGGACCTCGTTGTGGAGGACGCCGCCGTCCAGCACGCGCTCGGTGACTATTCCGAGCCGTTCGAGCACGGCGACGACTCCGAATACCAGCACGAGTTCAAGCCGAAGCTGGATCGGCAGTCTGATCGGGCGCCAGAACGCGACCAGTCAGCCGCGCAGTTCTCGTGAGGTGAGCCGAAATACGACGAACTCTACCGGACGGATCAATTCAGGCATAACCGAGAACTCCTCGTCGTCGCGAGCAATTTCGGGATCGCGCATTACCCGTTCAACACAGGCCAGGACACCATCGACTTCGGTTTCCGGTTCCACAACGACCAAATCGAACGATAGCTCGCTCTGGCGACGCCAGTCCTACGGGTCCGTGGAGACGGAGCGCAGCCGGATTGGCAGCCGAATCACCGCCAGAACGCCATCTACGTCTGTCACCGCAAGGTCTGGCAGAACAACCGACGGCCGGAATGGGGTTGCAAGCTCAAGCACACGTTCCGAGAGGCGTCAGGTGTCTGAAAGGACGTCGAGTATTGGCCGTTCGATCGGCGCTGCCGCGACAGGGTCGAGCCGGACGCAAAGGCCGGCGGATTCGTCAAGATCGAGCAGTCTGGTTCGCGGCGCAGGGGTAGCCGGCGGTTCATCGCGCGGCAGAGTGAACAGAAAAGCGCCTTCGTCTGGTGTGGTGACACCCAGTGCTCCAGCGGTGGGCGGCGGTGGAGCGCGGGTAAGCGGGCGAGACCTCGCCACTCGGAGTCACCATTTCCGGCCGGCGCGGCCGGCCAGCTTGGTCTACCATGATCGCCCAAGCCTTATCAGAAGTTCTTATCACTATGACTATGCTTTCAGGGACCGGCACGGATTGCTGCGCCACAGGGTGATTTGGCCCAGGTACCATTTCTATCTAAGCTACGGTTACGGTCCGTGGTTCACGTGGCGGTGTTTCTACCCATACTACCACCGCAAATACGTCTTCATTAGCCTGGGTGGCTACTGGCCATTTGGCTATAACTATCTGCGATACTACTGGTACGGCTGCCATCCCTACTGGTGGTACGGCTACTATCCGGTCGCCCGCGAGATCCAAACGCCTGTGTACAATTACTACACGTATAACTACTACACCGACGCACCAGCCCAGCCGGCGGATCAGGCAGCTCTGGAGCAAGCTGAACAGGACCAGGGTCCCGACCAGATGACGCTGGCCGACGTCTACTTCGAGGAAGCGGTCAAGGCGTTCGAGCAGGCCAACTACCAAACCGCCGCGGCGAAATTCGGCCAGGCGATGAATTTGTCGCCCAACGACAAGATCCTTCCGTTTGCGTACAGTCAGTCCTTGCTGGCCACCGGGCAGTACCGGGAAGCGGCCGAAGTTCTTCGCCAGGCGCTTTCAAAGGTCAAGCCCGACGCCGAGGGTGTGTTCTATCCTCGGGGTCTTTACGCCAATGAGGATGCCTTGCTCGATCAGATCGACACCCTTTCCGAGAAAGCCGGGACCTACAGCTACGACGCGGACTTGCAGTTGCTCTTGGGTTATCAACTACTTGGTATCGGTCAGACGGAGCGGGCGGTCGAGCCTTTGGCGCATGCCAGTCAGGATTTGGAGAATGCCCAGGCGGCCGGCGTATTGCTGAACCTCGCTCAGAAGATCGACAAGTCCGAAGCTCCTAAGGTTGAGGAAGACCCGGGCGCCAGCCCACTGCCGCAGCCGCAGAGCGAGGCGACTATCGAGACGAGTCCAATGCGGCCCGAAGAGACTGCGCTGGCGACGGATATGAACGTGGAAGACGGGACGTCACCCGAAGGGCAGCTCGATCTGGTGGTAGCGCAAGACGAAGAGGCCGGCGGGCAGCTTCCGCCGGACGAAACCGCGGACGTGGGAGATTTCAGGATCGCCGTGGCCAGAACCGAGCCACAGCAACCCACGCCGGCCCTGGCCGAGATGTCGGTGGGCCTCGGCGGGTACTCTCTGAAGTGGCAAGGGGCGATGTTCTTAGCCAGCCTGTGTACGATTGCGGTCAGCGCCGGCATTCGCGGCTACCTGCGCGGGTGATAGTCGCGGGAGCGGCAAACGCCATCTTGCATCTCGGAGGCAGGAGAAATTGATGATGAGATCCATCGCATACACGATTGTCGTTGCGGTGTTGATGTTCGGCTTTGTTCATGCGGCTTACGGGTGGGAGGAGTTCGCGGTCCGGGCCTCGACGGACGACCAGGGGGAGCCGGACATTTCGGGAACCATCGTGGTTTGGCATCAGCTCATCGCCGAGTACGGGGACTACGACGTCCTTATTACGGACGTGAATCAAGCCGCCGAGCCCTTTTTTCTCATGATCGGCGACGCCAACGACCAGATGAACCCGGCGGTGTATGAGAATACCGTCGTCTGGCAGGATCATATCGTAGGGGGCGGTTCGGCCGACTGGGACATTCGCGGAGCTGACTTCAGCAACCGCGGCCAGCCCCAATACTTCGCCGTGACGACGTGGGTCGATAATAACGAGCAAAACCCGGCTATTAGCGGCAGTACCGTCGTTTGGGAAGACGGCCTCGACACGGACTTCGACATCTACGGCGCCGACATCACCGACTTGGCCTCCCCGCTCGAATTCCCCATCGCTGTGTTTGATTCGACCCAGCAGCGCCCGGCGATCTACAGAACAACGGTGGTCTGGGAGGACGCCTATTTTGGCGATTGGGATATTTTCGGAGCTGATATCTGGCAGAAAAACAAGCCCACGGAGTTTGCCGTCGTCCCCCTCGAGCACGACCAGCAGAACCCGGCGGTTTCAGGCAATATCGTCGTCTGGCAAGATGACTATTTCGGCGATTGGGATATCTTCGCCGCCGATATCTCCGAGCCTAATAGTCCGGCTCGTTTTACCATAGCCGCGACCGAGGCTTCTCAGACCAATCCCGATATCGACGGGAATATCGTCGTCTGGCAGGATGACCGGCACGGCAACTGGGACATATTTGGCTACAACCTCACAACGCAGACCGAGTTTCAAATCACGGACAATCGTTACGACCAGACCCGCCCGGCTATCAGCGGAAATATCGTTGTTTGGGAGGACAATCGCGACGGGCACCCCCAGATATACGCCGTTGTCCTCGACGGACCCGCCATCGCCCAATGCTCTTCCGCCATTCCCGGCGACGTCAACAGCGATTGCACGGTCAATTTCGCCGATTTTGCCCTGATGGCCTCGTATTGGCTCGAATGCCGCCTCGACCCGCCAGAAGCCTGCCCTCCTTTGTGATTGATCATTTCTTCCGTCTATACGTCTGCGATACCCTGGAATAGCATCTCTTTTTTGTGGCTATATTCAAAAAATATAATACAATAAGGATGAAAATATCTTCAGACGACCTTAAGGGAACACT
>CAYZAH010000595.1:0-3515 GCA_964475805.1 uncultured Pirellulales bacterium
ATTTCAGTTGTAAATGTGGATTCTTATGCACAAAACCGCAGATTGCCACGGCCCTCCGGGCCTCGCAATGACTTCCTCTATTCGGTCTCCGCGATCTCCGCGAGCTCGGCGGTAAATTGAAAAAACGAACCCAATTCTGGTGTTCACCGCCGAGAACGCTGAGATCGCGGAGAAAGACAATGTATTCAAATTTAATTGTCTCTGCGTACCCCGCGCTCTCCGCGGTAAATGAAAAAACAAACCCAATTCATTATGCCTGGAGTTGTGTTCATTGGTGTTCATTCGTGGTTAGATTGCAAAAACAAACCCAATTTCACTTACCTCTGCGTACTCCGCGAGCTCGGCGGTAAATTGAAAAGACGAACCCAATTTGGGGCGGAATCAGCGATTTGAGGGCTGTTAATGGGGGTTTTTGCTCCTGTTTTGCGTCCATCGCAATAGAAAACGCGACAACCAGAGGAGTGCGTGACATTTTACTTGACGTCAAGATGGGTAAAATGGTATAAATAGATAGATGTGGCTGGCGTACCTATCTCCGTATGCCGGCCGCACGACGTATTGCTCATCCACGGTTCCTGGGCAAGTACCTGAGCGTGTCAGGTATAGGAAATGTTGGTGTAAGGTAATACGACATGATAATCCGACAGGTTGTTCTTGTCGCTTGTGTCGTTCTGAGCGTCTGGAGCCGGGTTGTAGCCGGTGTGGCCCTGAGCGTTACAGGGGCGGTGCGCCTCTGTCTCGCTGGGCGAAATGAGCCGGTTATGGCTATGGAACGCTTGGAACGCTACACTTATAGGACGATCTGGCGGGGTCTGGAGTAACTGCACCTCAGAATCGTGGCGTATGGTGGTGTTGGTGCATGCCGAACCGGCTGGATACCTAATCACAGAACATACGTGGGGCGCTATCCGTCTAATTAGAAGTCACATCATAGAAGTTTGGGGTAACACATCTTAAGGTCTTCAGGGCCTCGGATGCCGTGCCGAATTCCCCTCGGTGTGGGGGGGTATGTTCCACTCGCGAGAGCGGAGGCCGGGCGCGCATCGTCAATTAGCAGGCGGTCACCGTGACGGTGTCTTCGGAGCTTTTCTACAGATTGCCCGCAGCGTTTCCACTTTCATTTCGTCACAAAATTGGGTGGTGTCACTCCATTTCAGATGAAAGTAGTATGTGATGTAAAATACGTAGTTACCACAATAGATTTGGGGTAGCCGGAATTGATATAATAGTAGTGTCGGTAGCAAGCAGGGGCTGCGAGCGGCGGAGGCTCGCAGCCCTTGTCATATACATCAAACCGTGTTTTCAGTACTGGAAATTGCTCGGATCGAGCCGTTATGTCACGATGTCGGACAAGATGCGAAGAGAAGAAACGGTTCGCACTAAGTGCAGAATGAACAGAATGTCACTGTCAGAATCTGACGAAGATCCCGAGGCTGATGACCGGGTAGAACTTGAAGTTGTCTATATCGTCCTGGACGTCTCTTTCTTCCTTTGCCAAGTCGGCCTGAAACGTCGGGTCGCCGGCTAACGTGCCGTTCGCGTGGAGGGTGACACTCGGAGCGCGACAGAAAGCGATGCCAAAATCACTGTAGAATCCCCATCGTCTGCCCTCGCCGATCAGATTGCCCCAGCCGATTCCAATATATGGAGCCACGCCGTCGAGGTCAGCGCTGCCGGATAGGGTGCCAACCTCACCGGGCGTGTACGAGTGGTTTCCGACGACAACGTTCTGGCTGACCGTAGCATCCAGGTCAACCTTGTTATTCATCGACATTAAACCGCCCGTGAGGCGAAACGGGTCGTCGAAGATATGCCAATCCACGAGTGCTGTAAACGAGCGCAGTTTCAATCCGAAGTCGTAGTCAATGTCCTCTATTTGGGCATCGAAATCGTAATCGAGCATATTGAAACCAACTCGCGCATTGATGTCCGTGGCAATCCTTTTCGTGAGTTCTGCGCCCACTCCCAACGTGCCGGCCTTTGCACCGATGGACCATTGCCCGGTGTCCGTGCACCCCGCGCCGCAACAAAGCAGGAGAGCCGAAGTCAGCAATAAAACAGCATTTACCTTTTGTCTCATCATGCAAATCATATCGGCATCTGACGATCAGTCCGACGGTTGGACTGTGAAGTTTTCGTGAAATCCCGTGTGCGCTATGAATAATCACAGGTGGATACAAACAGGAGCCTCATTATCGGGCGCAGCGAAAGACTATTGACATGGCGTCGTCCAGAAGGCAAAATGCGGTGCACATGCGGCGGTCGTTAACCGGTAGTTCTTACAGAGCTTGAGGATTGAATGCGAGAATACGAAGTTCCAAGCGGGGTGTCTGGCGGCACGAGTGAGATTGGGTAAGAAGGAGCATTGTTATGCACGAGAGATGGATTCTCTGGATGTCTGTTGTCCTGGCGTTGGTGTTCACCGGCGGCACATTGGCGCAGGCGAGCGCGCCCGCGCGATCCTACGCTGAAGGGACAGGCCGCTTGTACTCGGCAGATGACACGGAGATGCAAACGGCTGCCCTGGCTTCGCAATATCCAGCCCTGCGACAAAGACAATTCGATATCGGCGGCGAGGTCTATCAGTACGAATATGAAGAACCTGGCGTCATGGAAGAGAAGGGTGTGTTTTTTGGCGTGAGACTCGGCTATACAGGGCGTGACTGGGTGGGCACGTCCGAGGGCGGCTCCAAGGCGACCGGCGGAGGGATGTTCCGTGTGGAAGGCCGGTTCGCCGGCGGTCAGGTCGATTACGACGGCGGGATCATAGACTTCACTACTTTCGCGGTGACTCCGTACACGATGGATGACATTGATGATTGGGTCTTCGAGGGTCGGCTTCTCTTGGGCGGCGACTGGTTGCATGAGAATGCTCTGAATACCCTGTATGCGGGGATAGGATATCGATATTTGAATGATGATGCCTCATCTGATCCAGTCGGGTACGAACGCGAATCGAATTACCTGTATATCCCCGTCGGGTATCAGTTCGGCGGCAGACAAGAAGTTGGCTGGTCTTTCGGGTTCGGCGCCGAGTTCGACATCTTTGTCCTGGGGAATCAGACAAGTCACCTCAGTGACGCCGATCCGACGTATCCCGACATTGACAACCGACAGGACTCCGGGTACGGCTGCCGAGGTTCCGTGAAGATTCAATACAAAGGTGAAAAATCGGTTTTCGTTCTGGAGCCTTTCGTTCGGTACTGGGATATCGACGAATCCGAACCTGAGTACGTGAGTTTCGGACCGCTCTGGGAACCCGCCAACAAAACTACCGAGTATGGCCTCTCGATCATCTGGATGTTCTAAGCTCCGGACGACAGAGGACAGAAAACAGATGACAGAAGACTGAGGACGGACGTTTGACTTCGGAGTCCCGACTTCTGGATTTGGACCTTTACCGCTCATTGTTGATTGTCAATAACCGATCAACCCATAACTGCAAAACATTCGTAAGAATTTTCTGCGACCTTCATTTTCAGGCCAGAAATCGCTGCCAAGTCAAGAGAAATACG
>CAYZAH010000596.1:0-3512 GCA_964475805.1 uncultured Pirellulales bacterium
GCCGGCACCCAATCGAAGCTCGATATCGAAAGAAAAGTCCGAACCCAGAATATGGTGGCCCAGAATCCCCTGTTCGTTGGCCTGTTCTATCGCGAGGGTCAGGCGTCTGATCGCCAACGGGTACTCAGCCCGTATGTAGATGATGCCTTTGTCGGCGCCGATGGCGTATCCCCCAATCGCCATCCCCTCAAGAATCGTATGCGGGTCGCCCTCGATAGCACTTCGATCCATGAACGCGCCCGGGTCTCCCTCGTCCGCATTGCAAATGACGTATTTCCGGTCGCTCTTTTCTCTGGCGGCAAATTCCCATTTGAGGCCCGTTGGAAACCCGGCTCCCCCTCGACCCCTCAATCCCGACTTTTTGACCTGCTCGATAACCTCGGCGGGCGACATATCGGTAATCACTTTGGCGAGCGCCTCGTAGCCGCGCAAAGCCAGATAATCGTCGCACTTTTCGGGGTCGATGATGCCGCAGTTGCGAAGCGATATTCTCATCTGACGCCCGAAAAATTTGGAGTCGCCGAAGATGCGAAAGAAACGATTGTAGAGATGGTCTTCCTGAACGACCAGCCGCGCGACTTGCTTGCCTTCGAGCAGGTGTTTCTGAACGATCTCCGGAACGTCCTCCACTCGGACACTTCCATAGATCGTATAGCCCGGATTGACCACCATGATCGGGCCTTTTTCGCACATCCCCAAGCAGCCGGAGAGGTGGATTTTGGCCTTATCCAACAGGCGGTGGCGTTCCAATTGCTCCTGCAGTGCGGCCTGAATTCCTTTGCCGCCGTGATTGATGCAGGCCGTCCCGTCACATATAGTTATTACAAATTCTTCAGCCATTCTATCACCGTATCAATCAATAACCCATTCGCTTATCACTTCCCCGTTTCTGAGGTGTTGCTCCACGATCTGGTGCGCTCGTTCCTTATTGATTTTGCCGTATCGAACGGGGTTCTTGCCGACCTCGATGACCTCGACCGTCGGCTCGAGATTGCACCTGCCCGCACAACCCTTTTGGCTCAGGTAAACGTCCGCCAGCTTGCCTTTCTTCAAGGCATCGCGAAACACCTGCATCACCTCATCCGAGCCGGCGGCGATTTCGCACGTGGCCATGCCAACGTAGACCCGTTTTGTCGCAAGGAAGTTACTGCTGATGATCCTGCTGACAGCCTCGGATCGTTTCTTCTTGATGACGTCTAATGGCGTCGCCATTTTGTCAGTTCCTTTCAATGTTGAAGATGAAGGCGTTTCCGTTTTTCCTCGGCTCGACCCATATTTGGCCGCCGTGCTCGCGGATAATCTGCTGAGTGATATACAACCCTAAACCCGTTCCTTTTTCTCTTCTTGTCTGGTCGTTATCGAGACGCGAGAATCTCTTGAACAGCTTTTGGACGTCCCGTTCCGGTATCGGCTCGGATTCGTTGAAGACCTCCACGGTGCACACACCATCCGTCGCCGCACCGGAGATCATCACGTGACCGTTGGTCGTGCTGTATTTCATCGCGTTGCTGAGCAGATTGTTGGCGACGATCTGCATCAGGTCACCGTCCGCAGAAACCTGGAGATCATCAGGTATGTCATTGGTTACCTGAATGCCCTTCTTCGCTGCTATTGTCGAGAGCGCATCGAGCGACGGAGTAAAGACGTCTTTGTTCAAATTAACCAGCCTCTTGTGGGCCTCGAGCTGGCCGCGTTCGATGACGCCGAGGTTGAGAAACTTGCGCACCGTAGCGGTCAGGTAGTCAAGATTCCGCGCGACCGACTCAATCGCTTTTCGCTGCTTGAAATTGATCAGCCCGAGCATGCCTTCTTTCAAGGAGTAAACGTTCATAACCGCCGAGGCCAGAATTCCTTTGAGCTCGTGGGCGACAAAACCGATCAGCTCGACGTAGTTCTTGTTCGCTACGATCAGCTTTTCATTTGTGACGCGAAGGCTTGTCTCACGCTCGTTGAGCTTCTCGGACATATCGTTAAACGCCAGCGCCAGCTCGTCGAACTCCGACACACCTATCGGAACGGAGATCCTGTAACCCAGCTCACCCTCGGATATTCTGCGCGTCGCACCGAGCATGTTCGACAAAGGCCGGGTCATCCCCTTGGCAAGGATGTAGGCCAAGATCACCGCTAACACGGAAACAGCAATAATGATTCCCAGATACATGACGATAATACCCAGAGCCATATCATCGAACGGTTTTTCGAGGATACCCACGTACAGCATTCCGATGACGCTACCGTTAATATCCCTGATCGGCTCGTAGGCCGTCTTGTACCAATGCGTGACGACAAAGGCCCTGTCGTGCCAGGTTTGTCCCCGTCCGATGACCTTCTCGAACACCTCGGCGGATACCCGTGTTCCAACCGCGCGATCGCCCTGCTCATCCAGAACGTTAGTCGATATTCTCGTATCGCCCTGAAAGATGGTCACCGTTCCGACGGGCTTCGAATCGTACATTTCATTGCCAAAGACAATCCTCTTGATTCGATCGACAAGCGAGTAATCCCGATTGATGATCCTGCCACCATAGATCACCTCCGTGACGCCGCCGTTGCTATCAAGAACGGGCATCGCGTATTCCTTGGCCATGACACCTTGCACCGCGAGCTTCTCACTCGGCATCGCCTTGGGAGTGGGCTTGATCTTTATCGAGGTCGTTTCCAACAACCTATGATTGAGTCCGGCCAGCTCAGAATTCGAGATGATTCGTGTTCCAACACATTCGGCCCGCTTGTCAAAGACGGCGCGAACGATCTCGCTTTGAACATCCTCCTCGTCGGCGATCCCGACTCTTTCGAGATAGTGCAAACCCATCTTCTCCTTCAACTTGTCAAACGGCTCGTCAAAGGAAACCAGTTTGAAGGTTTGCCTGATCTTATCGAGCTCGGACGTGTAAACCAGCCACGCGCCCCTCAGGTCGCGCAGAACCTGTCGTTCCGTCCGGTCGATGACGTTCTTGTTGATGATATAGGCGCCCAGCAAGGCAATCAGTATCGACAGCGCCGCAATGACCAGAACAAAACCGATCAGTAACCTGGTTTTTAGCGAGCTACCCGTCACGGCTGTTTCCCCTCTTTGTCGGCGGCGTTAACAAAGTAAATGATGTTCTCCAATTCGGTCTCAAGGTTCAGGTTTCTGATTACGCAATCATCGGGAACCTTCAGCCTGACCGGTGCGAAATTCAAGATGCCTTTGATGCCGCTCTTGATCATGATCTGACACACTTGTTGCGCGGCAAAGTCGGGTACGGAGATGATCCCGAACTTAACGTGTTGCTTCTGGATATATTCTTCTATCTCGTCGAGCGGAAACACGGGAATCTTCATTTCGTTTTCGATTTTGCCAGGGTCGATATCGAACGCGGCGACTATCTTGATGCCACCTTTCTCAAAACCAGGATAGCGAAGGAGGGCTTTGCCTAAATTACCAATTCCGACGAGTATGAAGTCGTGAACCTTGTCCTTGCCGAGAATCTTCCTGATCTGGGTAATCAACTCATCGACCTGATAGCCTC
>CAYZAH010000597.1:0-3510 GCA_964475805.1 uncultured Pirellulales bacterium
GAGCACGCGACCAAAGCGGAAGTGGTGATCGAGAAAATTCAGTGCCATGACGGCACGACGGGTCTGGCGATTCAAGTCAATGATAGCGATTGGGTTTACATTCCCGAACCCGCGACGATTCCTGTTCCTCGGTCCGTTTATCAGCATTATTTCTACCCTGTGGTTCGAATTCCGCTGACCTGTCTCAAGCCGGGGCGTGACAACAAGTTCCGCATGAAGGTGGATACTACGCATCCCTGGAACTGGCCTCAGAATCTGGTCTACGGCGTACACTTTCGCATCTATTACGACCCGGCCAAGAAGCGGCATCCGGCCGGCCGGATCGTCAGCCCTCAAGCCGGCGGAACCGTCGGTTGCTCCGCCGTTCTGACCACGGACGCGAACAGCCCTAACGGCGAGATCAGACAGGTCGATTACGTGGGTCTTTACGAAGACGTCAACTTCGAGGGCGACGGTGTTTATCGCCAATGGCATTATCACTTCTACCACGGCCGGCTCATGCACCATCTTGGCTCGGCGACGGAGGCGCCCTATGAGGCGACGTGGGACACCTCCTGGGTGCCCGATCAGAAACAACCGATGCAAATCGCCGCGCGAATCACGGACAGCTCCGGCATGATCTACATGACCAAAGCCGTGGATAACCTTCGTCTCGTGCGACCCGGCTTGTCCGTCGAGTTGTGCAAGCCTTACGACATTCCCCGAAAATGGGTGACACGAAGCGGTGAGAAGGAAGAACGTTTCGACGTAAGGGGAAATCTCGACAAAGCCGTCGCGGCCCAGTTGGTTTGGACCAGTTGGAGCCCGGGTTATATGAACGGCGTTTACGTCAATAGCGTGAAGGTGTTCGATAATGAAGGACCCAGGTACCAATACTATGCACACCGCATCACCATCGAGGACGTGAGTTGTTTTAAGCCGGGTGTGAACGTTCTGAAGACAGGAAAAACACCCAAGGTCAACGGGAAGATGGTCCATGGCATGGAAGTGAACTGGCCCGGTATTATGGTTTTGATTCAGTATCGAACTGGACAATAAATAAGTGGGTTCTGCAGAATCGGAGATTAGTATTCCGTCATGGCAAAACCTGTAGAAATGTCATTGCGAGGAGCGAAGCGACGAAGCAATCTCAGGCGTTGGTTTCGGATGAATAGCTGAGATTGCTTCGCTTCGCTCGCAATGACAGCCTCACATTATTCGTCTTGACACGCAATCAGGCGTATATAAAGGAAACAAAACATGATTCTCAATTATTCTGGTAGACATTGTAGAGGGCTTGCCATTAGCGCCGTTGTTCTTTGTCTCGCCGTTAGCGCATTCGCAGGCAATCGGAAGCTATCCCTGGATAAGTGGACGTACATTGAGGTCGATCACAATCGCGGCAAATGGGGCGATTGGGATGCGCCGAACTGGCTGAAGTACTTCGGCCTGGATATGTCGGACGTGAACGGGGACGGTTATAAGGACATCGTTGCGGGCCGGTATTTCTATCGCAATCCGGGCGGCGACATGACGGGGACGTGGCCCCGTGTCACCTTTGAGATCAACGTGGACGGGATGCTATTCGTTAACGTGGATGGCGATTCGTTCGCCGACGTCATTGCCGAAGCGCTGCCGGACGTGTATTGGCTCGAAGCGCAAGACAAGCAAGGTAATTCCTGGAAGGCGACGAAGATCGGTACCTTGCCGAAGACGGGCCACGTCAACGGCCAAGGCTATATGCTGGGACAAATCGTCCCCGGCGGCAAGCCGGAGATCATCCTGGCCAGCGGCAAAGGCGTCTATTACTTCCAGATTCCCGAAAATCCGGAAGCCGGGAACTGGCCCAGGACCCGAATCGCTGCCGACACGATGGACGAGGGTATTGGCGTCGGAGATATCGACGGCGACGGTGACATTGACATTGCCGCCGGTAGAGAGACGGGCAAGACGTATCGCGTGATATGGTACGAAAATCCCGGCAACGGGCAGGGCGACTGGAAAGGCAGAACAGCGTGCGAAGCGGTCTTCGCTCCGGATCGTATTGTGATTGCCAAGATAAACGACGATTCACGGCCTGATATCGTGGTCTCCGAGGAGCGTTCTCCCGGCCCCAATCCCGATGCCAGCTTGTATTGGCTACAGCAGCCGGACGATCCGAAGAGCCAGACGTGGAGCAAGCACGTTGTCATCACGGAATACTCCCTCAACAACTTAGACGTCGCGGACATGGATCGAGATGGTGACATGGATATCATCACGTGCGAGCACAAAGGGCCAAAGGGAAAACAGAAACTGCAAATCTTCGAGAATGACGGCAAAGGGAACATGACGGAACATATTATCGATAGAGGCAAGGAGAGTCACCTCGGCGCCTTGGTGGCGGATATGGACAACGATGGCGACCTGGACATCGTCAGCGCCGCGTGGGACAACTACAAGTACCTCCACCTGTGGCGCAACGACGCCATCAAGTAAATCGAATTCGGAAAGGAAGGAAACATGCGTTCAACTCTGATAAATAGAATGTGGGTTCAGTTTGTATTGCTTCTGGCCCTTTCGCTTCCGGCTGTGGCACAGGTGAAATTCAAGCACGTCATCCTGGACAGTGACGGCCCGAAAGACCCGTGGGCCAAGATCGCAGGGGACGTCAACGGAGACGCCCTTCCCGACGTGGTCATTGGCGGCCGGCAGGGGCCTTTGGTGTGGTATAAGTATCCGTCCTGGTCTAAAGCCGTGATCGCCAAAGGGGGCTACAATACCGTTGATGGAGAGCTCGGAGACATCGATGGCGACGGGGATTTGGACGTCGTCATGGGTGGCCTGATATGGTATGAGAATCCCCGGCCCGACGGCGATCCCGCCGGAGGACTCTGGCGTGCGCACAAGGTCGCCGACCATCCCACGCACGACGTGGAGCTTGCCGACCTGGACGGTGACGGTGATCTGGACATTGTCACCCGCGACCAGTCCGAGTTCGGCCACAAAGCCGGCAATCGGATCTATCTGTGGCGACAGGACGCCGGCGACAAGTGGACTCAGAAAGCCATCGACTGCCCGCACGGGGAAGGAATTGCGCTGGCCGACCTCGACAAGGATGGTGATCCCGACGTGGTGATCGGCGGCGTCTGGTTCGAGAATACGCGGGATATTGTCAACGGATCGTGGAGTGGACACCGGTTTGCCGAGTGGCATCCCAGCGCCACGGTACAAGTCGCCGATATAAATGGCGACGGTCGGCCGGACGTCGTTCTATCTCCGTCGGAGCTGAAAGGGCAGACTTACAAAATGTCCTGGTTCGAAGCACCCGCCGATCCCAAAGCAGACAATTGGCGCGAACATATCATCGTTGAGCCTATCGAATGTGTGATTCATGGATTGGTCACGGCCGACATGGACGGCGATGGGGCCATGGACGTGGTGTCATCGGAAATGCACCAGGGCGTCGATCCGGATGAGGTGGCTGTCTTTTTCAATCGGGCCAACGGGACGAAATGGATGAAGCAGGTCGTCTCCACCAAAGGGTCGCAC
>CAYZAH010000598.1:0-3507 GCA_964475805.1 uncultured Pirellulales bacterium
CGCACGGGAGAGTTGCCGTACTCCACCAAGAGCAACCTTCCCTTCGGGACGGCCTGGAACACAGCCAACAACTTCGGCGGACTGAAATCGTGCAGCCGGTGGGGCGCCGAGCAACCAGGCGTCCGCCTGTCGACAACGATTGAGATTCCTTACGCCAACGTGGGCCATACTGTCGTCACCGTCGATAATGCCCGCGCCTTCGGCCGTGACGTAGCTGTTGCTCTCCGGCGTTACCTGGAAACACCGGACAAGTAATTCGGCTTACACGCCCCCAGTGTCCTTCTGTTTCGGTCTGAAACCCTCCATGCTTTTATCGATCGCGCAGAAGAATCCTTGCTCGGCTGCGCTTAGCCCTTCCTGTGCTTCCAGCTCACGGCTCGTCTGAGGCTCTTTTCGTGCCTGGCGATGTTTCGCAGTTTCCTTTTTCCGTTCAATGGTCTTGCTATCATGCTCATTCTCATGCTCCCTTCGAGGCGCTCGCTTTTTCAACCTACGTTCCGAAGACGTACTTCTCGGCTTGATTCTTGTGGGTCCTCATCCTGTGACCGTTCCAGTCCTTCGATGGCCGCTCGCTTCAACGCCGGCCAGTGCTTGCGTATGGACATATTCGTCTTGAGCCGGGACGGCATCTCACTGGGGCGCAAGAAGCACCACATCACCTCGTAGTCTCCGGGCTGCGTGTAGTGGCGGTGCACGACCATCACTTTGTCGTTGCGAACGACACACGACCACGTGCTCGGATTCAATTGAACCGGACGCAATCTGAACAAATCCCGTATGTGTCCGGTTATCCAACTCTTTGCGCGAACTGTTTCAAACATATCTTCTACTCTGCCTTGTGCTGTATCCCGAGCGGCCCGAATCAGTCCTCGAAGACATCATCTACCTGAACGTTTCGAGCGGGGCTGCTGGGAGTCTTTCTTACCTTCGCCTTTGATTTTGATGCTGGGGAGCCTGTTTTTCTTGCGTGACATGTTACGTCTTCCTCCAAGAAATTCCGATCCCAATACCATTCCTGCTGCTCTGCGTCACCAGGACGCACCTCGGTCAATCGCTTCAACTTTTTCATAACGAATCCCTTTCGAGCTCGTTAAACCATGAAAGAGGCTGCGGCCGGCTCGCGTGGTCCCAGCCGCAGCCCGCTCGGCAGGCTTCGTCCGAGCCCCCGCTCGGACCCCTCTGCGCCTGCGAGTATGATATGCACCCCGATCTTCCCGGCTTCCTTGCCCCGGATCCCTGCGAGATTCGCTTAGTAGCAGGGCCGCTCGTCAGACGTGCCGCTCTGGTTGGATTTGGGCTGGGTAGGCTGGACTCCTTGCCGAGGCTTCGGCTTCGCCTGATTCTGATCCGTTGTCTTCTTCGTCTCTCCCGGCCGGTTCTTCCTGGTTTCCATGATAACTACCTTTCATTCTGCGGACTGTTTATCCATCTTCGGGTGCCCGGCACAACGCCGAGCACCTTCTTTCAAGAAGACAAATTGCAAACGCCATACCATCGCCGGCGACGACGAGCTTCTCGGGCATAACCACTTTTCCCGCTGTCAGTTACACTTTTTTGTTTGACGGGCATGCAGAGAGACGAGATAATGATTCGGATGTAATGCCTCCAGAAGAGTGGAGTTTTTAGTTCCGGTTCTTGTGTTCTTGGAGTTTTTGACCTGTATGCTTTTTCGCGTTTTGTTAGCGGTGCGCAACGCCGGCCTGAGGCGGCACATCGCCAAGTCCCTGCCGGACACAATCGTTGAGGTTGTCAGTACCCGGAAGCTCTTCTGGGAGCGATTCGGCAACGTTAACGTGGATTGTATCGTCGTCGAGCGGAGCCTGCTGCCCGCGCCGGAGGTCCAGAGTATTGCGCACTTGCATCAACTGCCCGATTCGCCCGCCGTCATCGTTCTATCGGACGAAGAGGACCCAGCCGGCCGCGCGCACCTGTTGGCCGCCGGGTGCGAAGCGATGCTGAACTCGACCCTTCCACCTCAGACGCTTTGCGAAACGCTCGCGATGATTCTCGACCGCCTCCGCGCCAAGCGAGTCGAGAATTTCGCTCAGCGAACGGCGACCAGCCAATCGCGCCTCAGCGATTTCGTCTCGAACAGCCCGGCCATGCGGACGTTCATGCACGTGGTGTATCGCGTGGCCGGCAGTGACGCTCCATTGCTGATTCAGGGCGAAACGGGCGTGGGCAAAGAGCGGCTGGCCCGGGCGATACATACCGAGAGTCCGCGCTCGGCGGGGCCTTTCATCGCCGTCAACTGTGGCGCTTTGCCCGAGTCGCTGCTGGAAAGCGAGCTGTTCGGCCATGAAGAGGGCGCCTTTACCGGCGCGACGAGGAGTCGACGAGGGTGTTTCGAGCTGGCTCACAGGGGGACGATCTTCCTCGATGAGATCAGCGAGATGCCCGTGCATCTGCAAGTCAAACTTCTGCGTGTGCTCCAGGAATACGAGATACAGCCGGTGGGTGCTGAAAAACCGATCAAGATCGACGTGCGGCTGATGGCCTCGACGAATCGCAATCTTGATGAGGAGATCCGCCTGGGCCGTTTCCGCAAGGACCTGTTCTATCGCTTGAGCGTCGTGAGCTTGACGGTCCCGCCTCTGCGCGAGCGGCGCGAAGATATTCCTCCTCTCGTAAGCAGCCACATGGTGTTTCTACGGCCTCGGATTGGCGGCGGCTGCACGATTGATCCCGAAGCCATGACCGCCTTGTCGCGATACTCGTGGCCGGGCAACGTGCGAGAGTTAATCAACGTCGTCGAGCGAGCTTTGCTCTTGTGCACCGGGGATCGAATCACTCTGGCTGATTTGCCGGAGTCCATCAGCGGTGCGGCGACGGCGCCGAGCCAGCAGCTTCACGCCGAATCTGCTGTGCCGCCCCTGACAGCGGATGGCTCGAAATCCCTTGCGGACCAGCCGTGGCGAACAGTGCGTCGGGAGTACCTGGACCGTCTGGAGCGGGAATACTTGCGTCAGCTTCTCGAGTTCACCGGAGGCCACATCGGACAAACAGCGAAGCGGGCCCAGATGCGGCCGCGTTCGCTTTTTGACAAAATGAAGAAGCACGGTTTGCGGAAGGAAGATTTC
Source organism: uncultured Pirellulales bacterium (assembly GCA_964475805.1). GTDB lineage: Bacteria > Planctomycetota > Phycisphaerae > Sedimentisphaerales > Anaerobacaceae > JAFGTG01. The sequence goes on from CAYZAH010000598.1 coordinate 3,081, forward strand.
AGGAGATAGAACGGGCGAAGGATGGACGACGCGATCGTAAGACATTGTGAAGAGCTGAACCGTTGCAACCAGCGAGGCGGACGGATGCTGTCGGTCTTCGATTTATTGGAGGCCGGGACGCTGGACCTGGCTTTGGCCGCATATCTGATGGCGCGTATCAGCAGGGGGGCATCGTTCATGGTTGGCGCGGTTCCGGGTGGAGCGGGCAAGACGACCGTGATGTGCGCCTTGTTGAATTTTGTGCCTGTGGATGTCCCTCTGGTCGCCGCGACGCCACGGGTCGTGCATCAGGCGGAGAAGATGAAGTCACTTCATCGTTGTTGTTATGTTTGCCATGAGATCGGAGCGGGATCATATTTCGCATACCTATGGGCCGATGATCTGCGGAGCTATAGCGGTTTGTGTGACGCCGGTCATATGCTCGCTA
>CAYZAH010000599.1:0-3489 GCA_964475805.1 uncultured Pirellulales bacterium
GCAGGTCAGCGTATCAAGGTCATCGCTTCGCGCCCGTAGGCTCTAATATATTGGAACCACAAACGAGTATCGGGCGATAGCACAAAATGTCAGGGCGATTATTTGCAAACAACCCGTATCATGAACATCTTGAGTACATTGCAGATAGTTGCGCGCTTAAAAGCAGGTCTCATAAAGTCCAACGCCGGGCTACACGGGCAAACGGAAGCCCAAAAACTACTTCTAACGGACGGCTTCGCTCGCTTCGTCGCCGCTGAACCCACAGCGTTGGATACAATGCGGATACTTACAGTTCTGTAGTTTGATCGGTTTTTCGGCGAGTTATTCTTGGAATCGTTGTGATCCGGACAAGATCAAGGCCACCATTCGGACCTACTGGGAAATCTCTTCGGATTTCCTGGAGGATCCGGTCGAACTGGCTCGTTGGGTCCAGCGCTCTGGCTAAGGGGCGCCTTACTGCGCTGGCTCGTCGCACGAAAGAAGAACAAATATCGCGCATAGGACTATTCTTCGAGGCCGTTTACGGCACGGGTAATGCCGTCTTTCATCAGGGCCTCGCCAAAATTGAGCAGGTAGCCTAATTCATAGACAGTTTCCAACAGTCCCGGCCCGAGTTCCTGGTGGACGGCAATGGCGGCGTCAACGATGATTGTCCCCAACTCATTTTCTGTCATTCTCTGCGCCTCCGCGTCTCTGCGCGAGAAGACCGCCTCAGTCGTCCTCGGTGTCGGCGGACATGTAGCCGCGTTGGCCTTCGCTGATGTAGGCCGGCTCAGATTCGGTGCGTTTCGCCGGATCAGGCTCGGATTCGGCCATGTCTTCATAACCCGCCTCGGCGTCCGCGTTCATCTGCTCGCGGATACGCTCGTATTCCTCCAGCGTCATCATCACCTCCCTCGCCTGAGAGCCTTTGTACTCGCCCAGTATCCCGGCTCCCGCCATTAGCTCGATGATCCTGGAGGCCCTGGCGTAACCGATGCTGAGTCTTCGCTGGAGCAGAGAGACGCTGCCCCGCTTGGTCTCCAGGACGATGCGAACCGCGTCGTCGAAGAGTTCGTCCCTGGCCATCTCAGACGTATCGACCGTCTTGAGCCGCGTCAGCTCCGGATGGAACTGCGGCTCGGCAATTTCCTTGAGATGTTTGACAATTCGTTTGATCTCGGCGTCGTCGATGAACGTGCCCTGAGCGCGGATCAGGTCGCTCGTCCCGGGCTTGAGGAACAGCATGTCACCCTCGCCGAGCAATGTCTCGGCGCCGTTCTGGTCGAGGATAATCCGGCTGTCCATCCTCGCGGCCACTCGAAAGCCGACCCGCGTCGGCATGTTCGATTTGATCAGGCCCGTGACGACCGTCGCCTGGGGACGCTGAGTCGCCAGGACGATATGAATGCCCACCGCCCGGCTCTTCTGCGCCAGACGAACGATATATGCTTCGATTTCCTTGGCCGCCGTCATCATCAAGTCGGCAAGCTCGTCGATCACGATCACAATGTACGGCAGCGTCTTGGGGATCTTCGCTTCTTCGTCGGGCGTGCTCGGATTGAATCGCGCGACGATCTCGTCGGCGCCGAGCTTGTTGAACTCGGCAATATTCTTGACCCGGGCCTCGGCCAGCAAAGCGTAGCGCTCGTCCATTTTGACCGTCGCCCATTCGAGGATCTGCACGGCCATGTTCGTCTCGGTCACGATCGGGCACATCAGATGGGGAATCGTATTGAAGGCCGTCATCTCGACCATCTTCGGGTCGATCAGGATCATCTTGACCTCGTCCGGCCGCTTCGTGAGTAGCACGCTCACGATGATACTGTTGATGCACACGCTCTTGCCCGACCCCGTCGTGCCGGCGATCAGCAGGTGCGGCATCTTGGCCAGGTCCGAGACCAATGCCTCGCCCGAGGAATCCTTGCCCAGGTACAATGGAATCTGCATGCTTTGCGGCTTGCTGCCGGCTAATTCCATCATACTCTTGATGCGAACCTTCTCCTTCTCGCTGTTCGGCACCTCGATACCGATCGTATGCTTGCCCGGCAGCGGCGCGACAACGCGGACCGCCCCGACACCCAGCGCGCGAGCCATGTCATTGGCGAGTGACGCGATCTGGCTAACCTTCACGCCCGATCCAAGCTCAAGCTCAAACATCGTGACCACCGGGCCGGTCTCGGCGGCGACCACCCTCGCGTTCACGTTAAATTCCGAGAGCAACTGCTCCAGGGCGCTGGCCTTGGCTTTGACCACCTTCTCCTGCACCGCGGCGTAACCATACTCCGGCTCGGCCAGCAAGTCCAAAGGCGGCAACTGATAGTCCTCGTACGAAGGCTGAACGAAGGTATCCTTGGATGAGCTGGTTTGTGCGCGTTTCGGCTTCTTGTCGGCTATCTGCTTGATCGGGATGCTGCTCGGTTCCTTGGGCTTCGGCGCAGGCTCCGGAGCTTCTTCAGAGATACGGGGTTTCTTATCCTTACGGGCCTTCGGCTTCTCCGCGGGGATTGGGATCGGTTTTTGCCGGGTGCTCAGCTCCCGCCATATTTCGTTGAGGACTTTTGAGTGTTCTTTGGCCGCCGACCAGGCGGGTACCGCGACCCCCATCGTTTTCCCGGCTGCGAAGCCGAAGCCCCGCGCCATCATGATGATAGTACTGTCGGCCAGGAGAATCAGTCCGACGACCCAGATTGCCACCGTCAGTATGAACGTGCCCACCGAGGCGAAGTGGCGTCGCAAAAGCTCGGCCGCTCCAATGCCGAGCACGCCGCCCGAACCGCCGGGAAAGTCGAACCGCCAGTCCGGCCAGAGACACTGGAAAGTTATCGACGCGGCCACCGTCAGCAATCCCAGCCCGATCAATCGAAGGATCGGCTGGTCCGGCGGACGCTTGGCAATCTTGGCCAGCAGAAAACAGATCGCTACGAACAGAGTGACAAAAACACCCGGCCCGATGTAGTAGAGCAGGTAGTAGCCGCAGAAGGCGCCTATCGAGCCGCACCAGTTCTGAATCGGCTGATTATGCGGATAGACGAATTTGCTCGGCCAGTCGCCCATATTGAAGCTCAGGCAACTGCATATAAGGAATGCGCATACTCCGATCCCCAGGCAGCTCAGGGCCGTGCGCATGATGGAATTCCGCCGGGGCGAAGCTGTGCGCTTGGAAGTTTTTTTGTATGTTTTCTTCTTTTTCACCCTATTGGTCCGGATTCTGGGCTGGCTTTTCACTTCACGTTCGTTTCCCCGTCACGATTCTCGCTCGGGGGTTCCGCCTCCGAATTACTTGTAACGCCCTATAATAAAAGCACACTCGAAGCTGACACAGCCCTCGACGTGCCTACATACACATTATCAACGCTCCAAAGCCGGGGTCCGACAAGGCTGGCCCCATAGCTTGGTCTGCCACTTTTTGCAGAGGAGCTTATGTCGTTGTCACTAAAGTACATATTGTATATCGGCAGGGTCTCGTATTTTTCTACAGAATTCGTCAGACCCGGCAATCACCCCGAA
>CAYZAH010000600.1:0-3472 GCA_964475805.1 uncultured Pirellulales bacterium
GAAGGTACCGGAACCCTGCCATATCATACCATCAATACTATACTGGTAGCTTCCATAACCGCCAGACGGACTGCTGACAGTTATCACACCATCATTAGCCCCGTTACAGGTTACCATGGTAAGATTAACAGTGGCACTGAGAGCAGCAGGTTCTGTTATATCAAGCGCACCGTCGAGTGTAATAACACATGTCGGCTCTGCTGCATCACGTATCTGTACATCATAGGTTGCAGGTGCCAGACCGGTGAAGTTTCCTGATGACTGCCATGCGCCTCCGCCATCAACACTGTACTCATATGTACCATAACCGCCAGACGGACTGCTGATGGTTATTGTCCCATCATCGGCACCGTTACATGTAACATTAGCGTGCGAAATAAATGCGGCAAGAACTGAAGGTTGTGTTACCTGCAGTGAACCATTGAGTATCACAACACACGAAGTTTGAGCAGCATCACGTATCTGGACGTTATAGAAACCAGGTATCAGTGAGGTGAAGATACCCGACGCCTGCCATGATGTTCCTCCGTTGACGGAGTATTCATAAGTACCATAACCACCTGCCGGTGCCGATATCGTTATCGTTCCGTCGCCGGCTCCGAAGCATGTCACATTGGTACTGTTAAGAGTTGCTGATAATACAGGTGGCTCGGTTATCGTAAGAGCACCATCAAGGACTATTACGCATCCAATATGTGCGGCATCCCGTATCCTTACATCGTAAGTGGCAGGCGCAAGGTTGGTGAAGTTACCCGAGGCTTGCCATGATGAACCGCCATTGACTGTATATTCGTATGTGCCATAGCCTCCGGCAGCGCCTGAAATAGTTATTGTTCCATTATTGGCTCCGAAGCAGGTCACATCCGTGCTGGCAATAGTAGCTGAGAGTATCGCAGGTTCTGTAATTACCAGTCCGGGATCGAGAACGATGACGCAGGCCGTGTGTGCCCTGTCCCTGATCATTACCGTATAGGTAGCAGGTGTCAGCGCTGTGAAGGCTCCTGATGTCTGCCAGGTAGTTCCGTTAATACTATATTCATATGTACCATATCCTCCTGTTGGAAGTGATATCGTGATTGTGCCGTCACCGGCACCATTACAGGTAACATTCGATGATGTAACATTTGCATCAAGAATATCCGGTTCCGTTATTGTGACAGAACTGTTCAGAACGATGATACATGTAATATTGGCAACATCACGGATCTGAACATTATACGTGGCCGGTGTCAGGCCTGTAAATAAGCCGGATGCCTGCCATCCTGTTCCACCATCGATGGAATATTCATATGAGCCAGATCCTCCGGTAGCACCTGTTATATTAATAATACCATCATCAGCACTGTTACAGGTCACATTGGTAGGTGTCACTGTGGCATTAAGCACTGCAGGCTGGGTGATTGCCAGTGATGGATTAAGAATTATAACACATCCTGTATGTATGGCATCACGTATCCTGACATTATAGTTACCCGGTACAAGACCGGTAAAGCTTCCTGATGCCTGCCATGAACCACCCCCGTTAATACTGTATTCAAATGTGCCATAGCCGCCTGAAGGTGCTGAGATCGTTATTGTTCCGTCACTTCCGCCATAACATGTTACGTTGGTACTGTTAACTGTTGCTGAAAGAACTGCCGGCTCGGTGACGACCAGGCCGCCATCGAGTATCAGCTCACAACCAGGATTGACTGCGTCTCGCATCCTCACATCATAAGTTGCGGGTGCAAGATTAGTGAAGGTGCCGGACGACTGCCATGAAGATCCTCCGTTAATGCTGTACTGGTATGTTCCATAACCACCTGAAGGTGCTGTGACAGAAATGATACCGTCATTTGCACCAAAGCAGGTCACCATGGTGGGTGTGACGGTAGCATTAAGGACTGCCGGCTCGGTGATCACCAGGGCGCCATTGAGTATAATTACACAACCCGGCTGTGAGGCATCGCGTATCTCTACATCATACGTTGCAGGTGCAAGCGCTGTATAGATTCCTGAAGCCTGCCATGAAGAACCACCATCGATTGTATATTCATAAGTACCATATCCGCCAGTTGGTGATGATATTGTAATAGTACCATCATCAGCACTGTTACAGGTCACATTGGTACTGGCTACATTAGCTGATAACGGCGACGGCTGTGTTACCTGGAGCGATCCGTTAAGTATCACCACACATGCAGTATGAGCTGCATCGCGTATCTGTACATTATAGAACCCGGGTATGAGAGCTGTGAAGTTGCCTGAAGCCTGCCATGATGTTCCACCGTTAATTGAATATTCATAAGTGCCATAACCTCCGGCTGGTGCCGATATGTCTATCATTCCATCTCCCGCTCCGTTACATGTCACATCTGTCTTATTAATAGTGGCAGCAAGTACAGCTGGTTCAGTAATATCAAGAGCGCCATCAAGTGTTATGATACATCCAATATGGGCAGCATCCCTTATCAATACATTATAGGTGCCCGGGGCAAGACCGGTAAAGGTACCGGTACCCTGCCATGAGGCTCCTCCGTTTATTGAGTATCCGTAAGTGCCATATCCTCCAAGAGGATTTGTAATGGTGATTATTCCATTGGCAGCGCCGAAACAGGTAATATCTGTCTTATTCACTGTGGCAGACAATACAACCGGCTCGGTAATAACGAGTGCTCCATCCAGTACCGCAATACATAACGGATGTGCCTTATCTCTTATCATCACGTTATACGTGGCTGGTGCAAGGGCAGTAAAGTTACCTGTGGCCTGCCAGTTGGTACCGCCATCAATACTGTAGTCATATGTACCATACCCGCCGGTAGGCAGAGTAATGGATATTGTTCCGTCGTCAGCACCAAAACAGGTAACATTCGTTGATGCAAGGCTGGCATTGAGCACAGCCGGTTCTGTTATAGTAAGCGAACTATTCAATATTATCTCACAGCCAGTATTAACTGCATCTCTTATTCTTACATCATATGTTGCCGGTGCCAGTCCATTGAATAATCCTGATGCATACCAGTCAGTACCACCATTGATGGAATACTCATAAGTGCCATACCCTCCTACAGGAGAAGTGATATTTATTATTCCATCGTCGGCCCCGTTACATGTCACATTGGTGGGTGTAACCACAGCATTCAGTATAGCTGGTTGTGTTATCTGAAGAGCATTGTTCAGAACAATCACACATCCGGTATGTACCGCGTCGCGGATCCTGACATTATAATTACCCGGGCCAAGTAAAGTAAAGTTGCCGGAAGCCTGCCATGAGCCACCTCCGTTGATAGTATATTCGTAAGTTCCATAACCTCCTGACGGAGCTGATATTGTTATTGTACCATCACCTGCACCAAAGCAGGTGATATCTGTTTTGTTCACAGTGGCTGAAAGTACTGCAGGCTCACTAATCACCAGAGCACCATCAAGTGTCATTATACATGCCGGCTGAGCAGCATCGCGCATAATTACATTATATGTTGCAGGAACC
>CAYZAH010000601.1:0-3470 GCA_964475805.1 uncultured Pirellulales bacterium
ATTCGACGGCGTCGCCCATTCTCTCGAAGTTTTGTATGGCGCCGTCGGCAAACCTCACTACCAGAAAGTCGCAGAAGTGGCCGGCACCGGTATCGCTCTGGCGGTCAAGCACCTGCCAAGCGTGAAAGAGAATCCGAAAGACAAAGAAGCCCGCGAGGCCCTCTGCCTGGCGACGGACCTGGGCGGATACGCCATCATGATCGGCGGGACAAACGGGGGGCATCTGTCCAGTTTTTCTCTCGTGGACATCCTCAGTCATGGCCGGGCCTGCGCCCTGATGAATCCCTACTACACGGTGTTCTTCGCCCCGGCTATTCAGGAGCCGCTTCGCCTCATCGGCAGGATTTACCGCGATGCCGGACTGACCCAAGCCGATTTGGACAGTCTGCAAGGCCGAGACTTAGGCGTGGCCGTCGCGGAGGCTATGTTCGAGTTAGCCCGGCGGCTCGGTTTTCCGACGCGGCTTGGCGATGTGGACGGCTTCAGCGCCGAGCATATAGGCCGTGCGCTGACGGCAGCAAAGAACCCGCAACTTGCGATGAAATTGCAGAACATGCCGGTCCCGCTAACCGCGGCCATGGTGGACGAATACATGGGGCCGGTCCTCGAAGCCGCACGAGACGGCAATCTTGACGCAATAAAAAACGTCTCGTAATCCCGGGTGACAAAAGGCCTTCCGAGGAATGTCCTTGTGAACATAAAACTGGCATACGGAACAACGGGTCTGGATATTCACCTGCGGGACGATCTGAACGTAACGGTGGCGCAGCCCCGCCATGTGCCGGGCCTTGAAGACCAAGCCAGGTCGGTTCGTGACGCGTTGCGCCGGCCCGTAGCCTCAAATTCCTTGAGAGAATCGGTCAAAGCAAATGACAAGATAGCCATCGTTTTCAACGATATCACTCGGCCAACCCCCTACCACATCATACTGCCCGTGCTCCTGGGTGAGCTCGACCACGTGCCGGACGACAATATCGTTCTGCTCAACGCAACGGGGACACACAGGCCCAACACGCAAGCGGAGCTTCGAGCGATACTGGGGGACCAAATCGTGGATCGATTCCGGGTTGTTCAAAACGACCCGCTCGACCGCAACTCGCACGTATTGGTCGGCACGACCGAAAGCGGAAATGAAATCCGGCTTCACAAGGAGTACGTGGAATCCGATGTGAGAATCCTCACCGGATTCATAGAGCCCCATTTCTTCGCGGGCTTCTCAGGCGGCGGTAAGGCCTGCATGCCCGGCCTTGCCCTTCTGGACACCGTGCTCAGAAACCACAGCGTCCGCAATCTGGATAGTCCCAAAGCCACCTGGGGTATCACACATGGAAATCCCGTTTGGGAGGAGATATTCGAGGCGGCGTCAATGGTGCAGCCGGCTTTCTTGCTGAACGTCACGCTCAACCGCGATCGACAGATTACCGGCGTGTTTGCGGGCGACCTCGCTCAGGCGCACGAGCAGGGCTGTTCGTTCGTCAGGCAAAATGCAATGATATCGGTGAAAGAGCCTTACGACATCGTGATTACCTGCAACTCGGGTCATCCGCTCGATCTGAATCTCTACCAGTCGATCAAAGGCATCAGTGCCGCTGCCCAGATCGTCAGGCAAGGGGGCAGTATCATCATGGCCGCCGACTGCTGGGATGGCGTGCCCGAGCATGGTGAGTACGCCAGATTACTGCATGAAACGGGTAATCCGGAGCGTCTGTTAGAGAGGATTCATGCGCCGGGCTTCGCGGTGCAAGACATGTGGCAGGCGCAGATTCAAGCCTTGATACTCCAGAAAGCCGACGTCTACTTCCATAGTCGGAACTTAACTGACAGGCAGATCATAGGAGCAATGCTGCGACCTTGTCACAGTATAGAAGCGACAATCGAAGACTTGGTCCAATGGTACGGTCGAGAAACCTCGATTTGTGTTCTGCCCGAAGGGCCGCAATCTATCCCGTATATTGGCGAGAATCATCAGGAGGTCCGCTGAAACAGATTGCGGGTTATTTTTGCGGAGGATCTCCGGCTTGCTCTTGCTTTGCCTCATCGAGAATGGAGAGAGCCTCCGTCTGGCTGGCTGCGATTGCGAAAACGTCGTCCAATCCCGTGACTCCGAGGATGCCACGTACCCGCTCATCAACACAGCAGATGATAATTCTGTGACCGTGATTGAGGACGGACGCGCGAAGCTCCAGTAGTTCATTCAACAACATGCTTGTTGCAAAACCGAGATCGGACACGTCCAGAACAACGTCTGAGTCAACCTCCTCAGCGATAAGGTTCTTGAGCTGCTCCGTCGCGTGTACGATTGGGGCGACTCTAACAACGATAGGGCCATCAGTGTGTGCTTTCATTCTTCATACTCCAAACCACGGCGGCTACATCGTCTTTACACAAGATGCTTGCCTGAGCTCCTCAAGTGAGGCCATGGCTGAACGTCTGTCCTTGACAAGACGAAAGAGGCCATCGATCCCGGTTACCGTAAACACGCTCTTGACCTGGGTATCGATGCCGCAAAGAATGACCTCCCGCCCCGCGCTTTTAGTCATCTCCCGAAGCTTCAGCAGCCCGCTGATGATCCTCGTGTTGATCGTGATATCTGATAAATCCACAATGATATCCCAATCTCCGTTTTCCTCAATCATATTGACAAGTCTGTCGATCTGCTCAACGCGGTCGGGCTCATCCAACGATCCCAAGATGATCACGTGTTCTGGTTTCATGTTCATAATCAGCTCCCGGCCTCGAAAGGCCCACGTAGTCATGTGTTTGTTCTACCATATCCCCCAGACGCTACGAACGGGTCCAATAACCGGAATATCGGATATTTAAGGTGATCGGTTGAGACGAGTCGCCAATTCGGGCCTTTGGAGGTAGTTTTTGCGGATTCCGTCTTCACTAACGTCCTGTAACCTGTGTGCCGCGCTTGATAATGGAGTGTATCTACAGGTGTGCCTTGGGTGCGTTTCCAGCCATCGATGACACCGCGATCCGCAAGTTGAACAGCGCCTCCTGTATACCCAACGGTCTGAGCAGTCTGCACATTCATGACAACCAACGGCGTGTACTCTACGTCCTTGCCGAGAATTGGAGGCGTGATGGTCGGTCAATACGTGCTGTACAGTCTGCCGGCATCGTCTTCTTCGCCTGCCATTGTGTTGGCCCTGATCGAGCCTGTGGCTTCGTCGTATATCCAACCCACATCGTTGGCGTCCACCGGTGCGATGGTCGTACGACCTTTTCTGGCCCCTATCGGCAGAGGTGGAATATTGCGCACGTATGGGCCGTAGATGTACGTGGTGTTTCTCGTGGCGCTGACGTTGCCCGCTTTGTCCGAGTACTGCGTCAACTGCTTGTTGATGCTCGCTTCAGTCGGATAGGTATCAACGTGCTCAGCCGCATAGAGATCGATGGCATTACGAAGCAGTGCCAAGCTGCTGCTAATGGCTGAATCAGCGGTGCTACACGTCCCTCGGTTC
>CAYZAH010000602.1:0-3465 GCA_964475805.1 uncultured Pirellulales bacterium
TCGTGGCCGAGAAGCTGCGTTTCAATCTGCCGGGGCCTGACGTCACGCACGAGCAATTGGCGGCCTGGATCAAGAACATCAAAGCCTCTTCGATGGTGATTGTTTTGGATTGCCCCGGCGCGGGCCTGGCCATCAAAGCGCTGACGGGGAAGAATCGAATTATCATCGGTGCTTGCACGGATGAACAGCGTTACGGCACACAGTTCAGCAAGTATTTCATCCCCGCTCTGGCCGATCTCCAAACCGACACAGACGGTGACGGCAAAATCTCGGTTCTGGAGGCATTTACATCCACGGGGAGGCAACTGGATGACTCATACCGGCACCGGAATCTGGTCCAGACGGAAACGCCGATTTTGGAAGACAACGCAGACGGCGTTCCCGGCCTCCAGCCCTGGCGGTATCGAGAGGACAACGTGGATGGCCTGGCGGCCTCGATGTGCTTCCTGACACCCAAATGAGTCGGAGGTCATTTTGCTATGAGATCACAAGACAAACAGATCGATCGAAGGCAATTGCTAAAAGCGGCGGGTCGAAATATGCTCGGTGCGGCTTTCGCGGCAGCCGGCTTTAAGACAATGGCCAAAGGCGCAACCCCCGACGCAGGCCCGGACGATCTTGATAAATATGATTTCCTGATGCCCAGAGTCAAATATGCCCACCAGAAGAAGGAGGTGGACCGGTGGAACGTGCGTCCAGGTGGGGACGCGAACCTGCTGAGGGAACTGAGCGCTGTCATTCGCTGCAAAGTCAAGCCAATAAAGGCGGTCCAGGACTGGAACCCGCAGTGGGCGGCGGAAGGCCAGCTCAACGCGGTGGTCACATTCGATGAGCCGGACCAGTTGAAGAAGTACCCTTTTCTCTTCATGACCGGCGAAAATCCGTACACGCTCGACGACGCCGAAAAGCAAGACCTCAAAGACTACATTCTCCGCGGCGGATTTTTGCTGATGGACGACTGTGTCGTCGATACGGGCGGCGACTTCTTCTACCAGAGCTCCTATACGCTGCTGGAGAGCGTCTTCGGACGAGGAGCCGTAAAGCGAATCCCCCTCGAACACGAGGTTTTCCATAACGTGTACGACCTTGGCGATTCGGGTCTGCCCCACATGCAATACCTCCAGCCACAAATACCTACATTCCCCTGGATGAGAAGGCGACCAAGACTAACCGGCCTGCCCATCATGCAAGGCCAGAATCACGGCGCCAGAGGCGTTTTTATCGGCGACCGCCTGGCCGTCTTTCTCAGCTCCACCGATATCCATTGTGGATGGTGCGACAGTCACGGCTTCACCTTCGGCAGGCAGAATTACCAAAAAGCCATTCAAATGGGGATCAATATTATCATGTACGCGTTGTCGCACTGAACCAGGGCGGCAGTGCTGGATTTGCGAACGTGCCTTCGCCCATGTGCGTCCCTCGGTCGCAAATCGCAAATCCCTCAAACATCTTGCCCTAACGCCTGCAAATATGCTATAATAACTGTGTGTATTCGGGACTGGCTCCTTTTGACGGCGTCGCTCCGGCAAGAGATGCCTGTTCTTCTTGCCCCAAAAGGGACAGTCAGCTTTCCAAACGACGGAAAGCAGACAGTCCCATTGCATTGAATGAGGAAGCGGCTTGAAAGTACTCCAACACCTTGAAATCTCACTTCTTGGCCTCGTGGCGGCTGTATTCCTCCTCGGTGTGGCGAGGGCGGACTGTCCGGCCGGCGACCTCAACGGCGACTGCCGGGTCGATCCGCTGGACGTGCAGGTTCTGGCCGGGCAGTGGTTGCAGCCCTCGTCGGAGGACTCCTCAGATACCGACTGCGCCGACCTGGACGGCGTCGACGGCGTCAATATGGTGGACATGGCTCTGCTGGCCCGTACCTGGGGCCAGACGGGAATCCCTTTGTTTATCAACGAGCTGATGGCCTCCAACAACAGCGTGATAAGGGACCCCCAGGGCGAGTACGATGACTGGATCGAGATTTATAACGCGGGCGCCGAATCGATCAACGTCGCGGGCATGTATCTGACCGACGACCCGGATCAGCCTACAAAATGGCGCATCCCCGCCACGGTCCGAGGCGCAACGTTCATACCTGCAAAGGGTTATCTGCTCATATGGGCCGATGGAAGTCCGGCCGATGCGGGTCTTCACGCCAACTTCAAGCTCAACGCCGGCGGCGAGGAGATTGCACTCTTCGACAAGAACGGTGAGACTCTGATTCACAGCGTAGCGTTTCCCGAGCAGACCGCCGATCTGTCGTATGGCTGCTACCCCGACGGCAGCGACAACGGGCGATTCCTTTCCGTCCCCACGCCTGGCGCGCAGAACGAGGGCGTTTATCTCGGTGACGTCGAGGCTCCCCGGTTCAGCCGTGAACGCGGGTTTTATGATGAGCCGTTTTCCGTCACGCTCGCGACGGAAACCGAGGGCGCAACGATTTACTACACGCTTGATGGTTCCAGACCCTTCGAGGCCACTGGACGCTTCCCGACGGGACTGACCTATACGGGTCCCCTTCTCATCGCGCGAACCACCTGTCTACGAGCCAGGGCTATCAAGCCAGGCTGGAAACCGTCGGATATCGTGACGCACACCTATCTGTTGAACGCTGACGACGCGCTCAAATCCTTGCCCGTGTTTAGCCTCGTCGGCGACGAAAGGCAGACTTTTTACGAACCGGCCGGCATCATGGCCATCGTGGGAGGAACATATGGCGCTGACGGAACGTGGACATCGGACGGTCCGGAAAGCTACAACAATCCGATGCAACGAGGAATGGCTTACGAGAGGCCCGTCTCATTCGAGCTACTCGAGCCTTGGGATGATTCGAACTTCCAGGTGGACTGTGGAATCCGCGTGCATGGGAGCAACTACATGCGCCCGCGCTACCATCGAAGCGACGGTCGCTGGAGCGGCAACTCGAAGTTTTCGCTTCGACTGTACTTCCGCAGCACGTACGGCCCAAGCTGGCTGGACTACCCGCTGTTTCCCTTCGAGGTCGAACGCTTCAAAGCCATCGTGCTTCGCGGAGGCCATAATGATCGCACTAATCCGTTCATCAAAGACGAGCTGATCCGGCGGCTGCACAAGGACATGGGACAGGTGGACAGCAGCGGTAGCATGGCCAACGTGCTCATCAACGGCGAATACAAAGGCTATTTCAACCCGTGCGAACACATCAAGGATTCGTTCTGCCAGCAATGGTACAACAGCGACAAGGACTGGGACGTCATGACCATGAACGGGGTCCGAGACGGTGACGCAGTGTCGTGGAATGATATGGTCAATTACGCGCGCACTCACAACCTGTCCGATCCCGCAAACTACGAGCAACTCGGCCGACAGCTTGATATCCCCGCCTTCGCCGATTATCTCATTCTGCAACTCTGGACCGGGAACTGGGATTGGCCGCAGAACAACTGGTCCGCCGCCTGCGAACGCTCGGACGAGGGAAGATGGCGCTTCTTCATC
>CAYZAH010000603.1:0-3463 GCA_964475805.1 uncultured Pirellulales bacterium
TATGGTCGTTCTCAGCGGTAACGCCGAGCTCATGGACCGAGACACCATGGTTATACGTGAGTTCACATATGCCGCTTACCTACCCGGCCAGGACATCGACGGGGACAGGCTGCCGGATGAGGGAGCCGTGCCGGTGACATCCGTAACGATGCCGCAATTGCCGTTCAAGCGCCTGCCGATGTTTCCGTCTATAGAACCGGCTCCTATGGATCAATCGTCGAACTAATCGTTTACAACGGATACACGTTAATATTGGTAAAAAAATGAAAAAGTTCATGGATTACGGAAACAAATTATCCCTATTGGGATTGCTGATCGTTTCGTCCTGGGTCTTGATCGTGTCTCAGGCGTCGGCTTCACTACTGAATTTGGGACCTGAGGAACTCGTTCAAGCCAACGGATCCGACCTTCAGGTGATCGGCTGTTCGGTACCATCCTATGTGGACTGGAATGACGACGGCGCCAACGACTTGGTTGTCGGCGAACATATCAGCTACACTGCCGGGAAAATCCGTGTCTACCTCAATATTGGAGGCCCGAACGACCCGTTATTCGCTGATTACTTCTACGCCCAATCGAATGGCGCCGATTTGACCCTGCCCGCTGAAGGTTGTTTGGGGTGTTTCCCACGGGTCGTTGACTGGGACGACGACATGCGTAAGGACCTGCTCGTGGGCGTGTCAAACGGAACCATCCGAATCTACCTTAATACAGGCACAGATGAGGATCCTGCATTCGACTCCGGCACAACCATTCAGGTCGGCGCGCCCGCAGCCGACCTGGATGTAGGGAACCGAACGACGCCGGTATTTACCGACTGGAACGGCGACGGACTGAACGATCTGGTTGTCGGGGCATTGGATGCCAAGATTCACGTTTATTTCAACAGTGGTAGCACCTGGCCCATCCCCGCGTTTGACTTTTCACCACCCACCGGCCAATACGTTCAGGAGAATGGTCATGACCTGATTGTACCGTCGGCGCGGCCCAGCCCCGACGTTCTGGACCTGGACGGCGACGGCAAAAAGGACCTGTTGGTGGGCAATACCGAAGGAGAATTGCTGCTTTACATCAACGTCGGGACCGAAGTGTCGCCGGAATTCTCCGGCTACTCGCGCGTGGAATCCAACGGTGTCCCCATTGACCTCGAAAGCGCGCTCGATGGCAAGCCGCGCTCTCGACCGTTTGTTTGTGATTGGACAGGTGACGGCTACCTGGATGTGCTCGTGGGGGCATGTGACGGTAAAGTACATCTCTACCAAGGCAGAGCCTGGACGAGCGACTTAGTTGCTCACTGGGGATTGGATGAGGCGGACGGTGAGATTGCATACGATAGTGCCGGTCAAAACGACGCCGTCGTTTTTGGTGATGCCATCTGGCTCCCGGAAGGAGGGGTGGTCGATGGTGCGATAAAGCTTGATGGTATTGATGATTATATTGGCACACCTTTTGTCTTGAATTCGCTAACGTATGACACCTTCAGTGTCTTTGCCTGGATCAAGGGTGGTGCTCCAGGGCAGGTTATTCTCTCACAAGCGGACGATTCCGACTGGCTCTTAGCAGATTCATCAACTGGTGCGCTTGCTTGCGGACTATGTTCCGGTCGAGGTGCAACACCGCTTGTCTCGGATGCCGTGATAACCGATGGCAATTGGCATAGGATAGGCCTGAGCTGGGACGGTACGAGGAAAATGCTGTATGTGGATGAAATGGAAGTTGCCTGGGATTCAACTATCGGCACAAGCGATTCGCAAAACGATTTGTATGTCGGCGCAGGTGAAACTCTCAGCTCAGCAAGTTTCTTCTCCGGCCTGATCGACGACATCCGCATCTATAGCCGGGCAGTGACACCTTAGAAAAGTACTTTTGTTCTTTGATAACATTGAATGTCACATTTGCATGGATTTTTTCGATGAAAATAGCAATTGTCCTAAATAGAGCTCCATCATTAGCCATCGTGTCAGACGAGGTAAACACCCGGCCAATCTTCTCGTATCTCGCCAACGCCAATGCTCATCTCAAGGCTCCGGAAGTATTTTGACCGGGGATTTGCTCGGTGGATTTATCGTGGATTTCTGCCAGCCGGCGGCCTGTAAGCGCCATTTCAATCGGTACCATAAGTAGCGTGGGGGCCATAAAGGAATCCGCCCGCGTTCAATTTTGATGGTGACCCATCCATCACTGCGCTCGCGTCGAAAAGCCTTGGGATTCGGGGATTCCGGCGACTGCGCGTTCGGAGATCCAACAAATCTCTCTCTTTGAAAGATCATGACCGACTTGCCCGAATTAACCTTGTTGAGCGTGTACGTTCGATGTTTGTTGCCGTCTGTTGAGTGGGTACGGGCATAAAAGCCAAGGGGCAAAAGCTCGGCGTCGGCGGCTTTGCAGACGTCGCTAAAGTCCGCTTCGAACGAATAGTACTGAATCCACGAGTGGTAATCATGGATTGACGCGAACAGTGACTTGCGAGGATCAGCCTCCTGGCGGGCCACCACGGCTCGGCCTTTTAGAAAATCGAATGACATCAACGCCGGCGATCTAAGCGACGAAATCCACAGCCCAAACAGAACGAGCCCAACAAAAAGGACCGCCATGGATATCCCAATCACGACTATTTTCAGGGACCTTTTCATGTTTTTGCCCAAGGTCGGGCAAGGCCTTGCCCTATCCGACTCAACACAAGAGCTTGATCAAGCCGCAAGCTCGGCCGGCTTGAACTTCAGTGTCTTGCCTGCTTCGATCGCGTCATTGATCTTCAACACAGCGACGGTCGTTTTATAGCCGACTTCGGCGGGGCAATTGAGCGTAGCCCTGCCGTGAATCGCATCGAAAAAATTCTCCAGGTGCGGCTGATGAAATGGCTTCTTCATCTCTACCGGTATGGTGAGAACGCGGCGGTTCGCGGGCCAGATTATGCCCTTGACCAGATTGCGGACGTTTTGGTCCTGCGGCGTACGAGGAGTTTCCTCGACGACAAACAACTTTGCGACCTGCTCGACCGTTAGCTTGTCTATCATTTTCATGATCTCATCAGGCCCAACCAGGTAGCCTTCTTTGACACACCTGGCCCAGAAGGTGCTATCGACGTTCATGAACTCCGGAAAGACCAGTGCTCGATTAGTAGCCTCGGATATCTCCAATGTCCCCTGGTCGCCCACGAATCTCTCGAAGTACCCGTCGTATCTGCTGCTGCTCAGTATCTGATAGTACGCGCTAACGGGTCCCTGGTCGGTGGCATATTCGAAGATAGCCATCACGGTGTCGTACCATTCGTGAGTCTCCTTGTCGAGGTAGGCGGTGCGCCCGCTGGCCATGACTGAGCTGGGACTTGCTCCGAGAAACCAGTTGAAGACGTCTATCTGATGCGACCCGCGGTCGACAACGGGGCCGCCTCCCAGCCCTTTGTACCACCGCCAGTTGCGAAACTGGTCCATCGATTTGTAGCCGTACTTTTCGAGAGTAG
>CAYZAH010000604.1:0-3463 GCA_964475805.1 uncultured Pirellulales bacterium
GTTCGCGGCTAAGCTCAAAGCTGCCGGCCTGCAACGGATTAACGTGAGTGTCGATTCGATGAACCGTCACACGTACAGGCGAATCACGGGATTCGACTTGTTGTCAAGCGTAGTGGACGGTATTCACGAAGCGATAGAAGCGGGTCTGACACCCGTAAAACTCAACAGTGTCATCGTCAAAGGATTCAACGATAGCGACGAGCAAATCGCGGCCCTGGCGGAAATGAGCGTTCGTCTGCCGATCGCCGTCAGATTCATCGAGTACTGCCCTACCAATACGTACACCAGGCCAGCGGCAGATTATGTGCCCAACAGGGTCGTCCGAAGCATTATCGAGCGCCAGTTCGGACCTCTTTCCGGAGCCGTGTTCGCACCGGGGAGCGGCCCGGCTCTTTATTTCAAGATCAGTCGCTCAGTTGGGGCCATCGGTTTCATCAGCGGGCGGTCTTCGATCTTCTGCCAATCGTGCAACCGGCTCAGACTGACCAGCGATGGAAAGCTCATGCCCTGCCTGTATGCAGCGCAAGCCTATGATCTTGGAAAACTCATGCGCAATGGTGCGAGCGACGAGCAGGTCCGCGACCTCCTCCGCGTGGCAATCAGTGAGAAGACCCGCTTCACCAAATTGAACTCGTTCAAAAAGGAGTTTTCGATGTGCGGGATTGGAGGTTGAAAACAGTGGCCGATGACGGCGGCATGGTGGACGTGAGCGACAAGAATGTCACTCTGAGGATGGCAAGAGCGAGCAGCTCGATTACGCTGGGCCAAGAGGCTTTTCAGATTCTCAAGCGGGGTGCATGCGTCAAGGGCGACGTGCTTACCACGGCAAGAGTGGCGGCCATCAACGCCGTCAAATCGACGCCGACCATCATCCCGATGTGCCATCCCATTCTGATCGAAGCCATTGACGTGAACTTTGAATTGAACGAGGCGGATGCCTCGGTGACAGCAATAGTAACAGTCAAGTCCTCCGGCAAAACGGGGGTCGAGATGGAAGCGCTGGTCGGGGTGAGCGCGGCCTCTCTGACGGTTTATGATATGCTCAAGTACACAGGCAAGGACATGGTCATCGGCCAGACACTCTTGCTCGAAAAGACAGGTGGGAAAAGTGGCAGCTACAAAAGGTCAGATTAAGGCCATATCCATCTCGAAGGAAAGGGGTATGCAAAAAATCAACGTCCCAGAGGCTGAGTTGCAGGCAGACTTCGGCATTGTCGGGGATGCTCACGCGGGAAATTGGCACCGGCAGATTAGTCTGCTCGGCATCGAGAGTATAGACACGATGCGGTCACAAGGAGTGGACCTCTCGCCGGGCGATTTTGCGGAGAACATCACCACGGAAGGGATTGATTTGGCGTGTCTGGCCGTCGCCGGCAAACTGAGACTTGGTGCCAACGTGGAGCTTGAGATCACACAATTCGGCAAGACCTGTCACGGGCGGTGTCAAATCTACGAACGAATCGGCGATTGTGTCATGCCTCGGGACGGCGTCTTCACCAAGGTAACTCGGGGAGGTACGATCCACGTCGGCGACGCTATAGAGGTCATTGAAGATGGCAATCAGAGCAGCAATATTGACCATTAGCGATGCTTGCGCCAAAGGCGAACGAGCGGACCTGAGCGGGCAGGTTCTCCAGGGTATGCTCCCCAAGGCCGTCTTTGAGGTTTGTGCGAGGAGTATCGTTCCAGACGATTACCGAGCCATTGCCAAGGAGTTACGGAATTTCTCCGACGAGCTGCGGGTGGACGTGGTGCTGACTACCGGAGGGACGGGACTGGGGCCTCGCGATGTGACGCCTGAAGCGACAGCCAACGTGTGCGACAGAATGGCTCCCGGCCTCAGTGAGATTCTCAGATATGAGAGCTTCAAGAAGACTCCGAATGCCGTGCTCTCACGCGGCGTCTCAGGCATGCGAGACAATACGCTTATCATAAACTTGCCGGGCAGCCCGAAGGCCGTGCGCGAGTGTCTGGAGATCGTTGTAGACATCCTGCCGCACGCCGTGGAAATGGCACATGGCGGTGGACACTAACTGAAGGAGTAGAGATGGCTTTATTACAGCTTTTCACCGCGTTCTTGAAAATCGGCTTGTTTGCCTTCGGCGGAGCATACTCGTTCGTGCCGCTCATCGAACGAGAGGTTGTGGAGAACCATCCGTGGCTCGCCAGGGAGGAATTCATGGAGATCCTTGGAATTGTGAAGGTATTTCCGGGTGCGATATCCATCAAATTCGCGACGTACACGGGCTACAAGGTCGCCGGCGTTCCCGGCGCGATCGTCGCCAACTTCGCCAATATCCTGGCACCGGTCCTGTTCATCATGGTGGCTTCGCTCCTCTATGCGAAATACAAAGACGTCCCGTTCGTCAAAGGAAGTCTCGAGATGATTCAGTATGCCGTGTTTGCCATGATTTTGGCCGTGGCGTTTCAGTTGGTCGATAGGACAGGTGTATTTCAGTTGAAGAACGTGGTCGTCGTGGTCGCGGCCCTGGCGTTGTTCCTTCTCACAAAGATACATCCTGCCTTTATTATCATGGGGGCTGCGCTGTATGGCGGGCTGATCGAAAAAATCGCCTCGACGTGAGAGAATGGAGGTTGTTTATGGATGCAACATTAGCTCTAACCGTCAACGGAGAAAAAAGGACTGTCGTGACCGATCCGCAGAGACCCTTACTCGACGTTCTGAGGGAGGATCTGCACGTGACCGGCCCGAAGTACGGCTGCGGCGAAGGCCAATGCGGCGCTTGCACCGTATTGCTGGACGGCAGGCCGACTCGCTCCTGCATTTTGCCCGCGGGCATGGCGAATAACAAGAAGGTAGTGACCGTTGAGGGGCTGGCCGACGGCAACCGTCTCCATCCGGTTCAGCAAGCGTTTCTCGACGAAGGAGCGGTTCAGTGCGGCTATTGCACCCCCGGCATGATCCTGACGGCGGTCGCGCTGCTCCGGGAAAACCCACAGCCGACCGATGAGCAGATCATCGAAGCAATGAACGGCAATATATGCCGGTGCAACGGATACACGAAAATAGTCAGTGCCGTCCGCCGCGCTGCAACGCAAATCACGGAGGTGAAATAGCCATGATCGAAGATGCGCTTACCGAGGAAATGACTGAATCCGAGACCGATGGCCAGCTCAAACTGAGCCGGCGAGCCTTCGTGCAAATGCTGGGGACGGGCCTGCTGATTACGGTTACTGAGGGCGTCTCGTCCGGCCAGAGGTTTCGCGGCCGCGGGGGAAGATCCATCAGCGTCGCCGCACGTGTGCACATTAACGAAGACGGCACGATCAGTGTTATGGCCGGCAAGGTCGAGGAGGGCCAGGGACCACGGGCACAGCTCTCCCAAGCAGCCGCGGAAGAGCTGCGCGTTCCGGTCGAGAGAATCCGCCTGATCATGGCCGACTCGGATTTGGTGCCTGACGACGGTCGAACGGCAGGCAGCCGGACGACCCCGAGCACCGT
>CAYZAH010000605.1:0-3458 GCA_964475805.1 uncultured Pirellulales bacterium
AAGGCCGGGATATCTACGATCTCATCTGGTACCTGTCGGATCGAACTTGGCCGGCGCCGAACTTGGAATTGCTGAACAACGCTCTCGCGCAGACGGACTGGCACGGGCCGAAGGTCACCGCCGAGAGCTGGCGACAGCTCGTCGCTGGGCGAGTGGAAGCGCTTGACTTCAAGCAGGTGGTTGCAGATGTGGAACCTTTCCTCGAGCGCCCCGCCGACACGGCGCTGCTGACAAAAGAAAACCTCATGTCACTATTGCGGTGATCGTCGGCTCGTGATTTCTGGTTGCGTACCGGACGAGTCAATTCGGTGCAGCCAGATTTCTCCGTTCCGGTCCGCCACAGGCGGCCCTCCAGTCGAAATGACGGAAGACGCAGACCTCCGAGTGAACGTGTAGGCAACCAACCTGCCTCAGATCGAACTCACCTTTTCACGATTGACTCCATATCTGAGATTTCATATACTGCGGTGTCTTGATTTCTTTTGATGGGAGTGACTATGGGTAGGCAAACCAGACGTGAATTCATGAAGATGATGGGTGTGGCGGCGGCTTCGGTGGGGGTCTCTGCGCTGTTGCCGAAGCGGGCCGGGTTCGGGCGCAGCGCGGATCGGCCGAATATTGTTTTTATTTTGGCGGACGATCTGGGCTACGGCGATTTAGGTTGCTACGGGCAGAAGGTTATTCAGACGCCGAACATCGACAAGCTCGCGGCCGAGGGGATGCTCTTCACCGATCACTATGCGGGCAGTACGGTTTGCGCGCCCTCGCGATGCTGTCTAATGACCGGCTATCATACAGGTCACGCCTGGATTCGGGGCAACGCCCGCGTGCCGCTCCGACCGTCGGATGTCACCGTCGCCGAACTGCTCAAGCAAGCCGGCTACAGGACCGGCATTATCGGCAAGTGGGGCCTGGGCGAGCCGGACACGACGGGCATCCCGAACAAGCAGGGCTTCGACTACTGGTTCGGCTATCTCAACCAGAGGCACGCGCACAACTACTATCCGGAATACCTCTGGCGAAACGAAGAGAAGTACAAGCTGAAGAACGAGGTCAATCACGTCATCGGCGGGCGGGACCGCACGCCCGGCGGCGTGGCGACCAAACGCGTCGAATATTCGCACGATCTATTTGCGGCCGAGGCGCTGCGCTTCGTCGAGGAAAACAAAGACAGACCCTTCTTCCTCTACTTGCCTTTAACCATCCCGCACGCGAACGACGAGGCGGGCAAAAAAGGAATGGAAGTGCCCTCGTTCGGGCCTTACGCGGATAAGGATTGGCCCGATCCGCAGAAAGGGCACGCCGCCATGATTACGCGGATGGACGGTGACGTCGGGCGGCTGATGGAGAAGATCAAGGCACTCGGCCTGGACGACAAGACCTTGGTCATGTTCTCCAGCGACAACGGTCCGCACAAGGAAGGCGGCGCCGACCCGGCCTTCT
The DNA here is from genome assembly GCA_964475805.1 of uncultured Pirellulales bacterium. GTDB lineage: Bacteria > Planctomycetota > Phycisphaerae > Sedimentisphaerales > Anaerobacaceae > JAFGTG01. The sequence continues at coordinate 1,444 of CAYZAH010000605.1, forward strand.
TCCACAGCTCCGGCCCGCTGCGAGGCTACAAGCGCGCGGTCTATGAAGGCGGCATTCGCGTACCGCTGATCGCACGATGGCCGGGCAAGATAGAAGCCGGCTCGGTCAGCCATCACGTCTCGGCGTTCTGGGATTTCCTGCCGACCTGCTGCGAGCTTGTCGGCGTCAAAGCCCCGGACGGTATTGACGGCATCTCGATGCTCCCGACCCTCCTGGATCACGGAGAGCCGCAGAAGGAACACGAGTATCTCTACTGGGAGTTCCACGAGCAGGGCAAGAAACAAGCCGTTCGCATGGGCCGGTGGAAGGGCGTCCGGCTGAACTGCGCGAAGAAGCCGAACGGCCCGATTGAGCTTTACGATTTGCAGAACGACCTCGGCGAGAAGCACAACGTCGCCGACGAACATCCACAGATTGTGGCGAAGATCGAAGGATTGATGAAGACGGCCCGGATTCCCAACGAGCACTTCCCGTGGCCGGGAGATTAAGCGACAGTTAGATAGACCAGTGCGATTTTAGGGAGCAAGCATAATGAAGACTCAAAAACCATGTTCAGAATCCGGGTGTCCGTTTGCGTTGAACCGTCGTCATTTCTTAGCCGGGGCGGGGGCCTTGGCGGTAGCGGCCAAGATCGGGATGTTGGATTTCGCCTCGTCGCTGGTGGCCGCTGAGTCGAGGACGGCTGGTAAGCCGCGTGTAGCCGTGGTGTTCGTCCGCCCGGACGTCAAAGGGTACTGGATGGGCTGGCCCGGCGCCTCGTACGACATCCCGGCTCGCCAGAAGGAGTATACTCGGATACTGAACGCGGCCGCCGAGAAGTTCGACATCCAGCTCGATATCAACCAGCAGCCTCTTGCCGACGAGAAAGCGGTCAACGCTTGTCTCGATCAGCTCAAGAGTCGTCCGCCTTACGGGCTTGTGGTGGTCAGCATGAGCCTCAATCAGTCGTGGCCCCACATCAACAAGATCGCGAAAGAGCGGGGCGATATTCCGACCATTGTTTTCAGCCCTATGGGGACGTCTTTTACCTCGCATCTGCAGGGGACGCGGAATATTCCGGGTGTCTACGTGGCCGCTACCCAGGACCTCGACTGGCTCGAATACGGCATCCGGATGCTCAGGACGAAATGGGACATGGAAAACGCCCGTATCTGTATTGTTAGGGGCGACAAGCAGACCGATCAGAAGCTCAAGGTCATCGGCACGACACTGCACTACGTCCCGCGCAACCGGTATCCGCAGGAATACCGCAAGGTCGAGCAGAGCGATGAGGTCCGGGCGCTCGCGGATTACTATACTAAAAACGCGGAAAAGATCGTCGAGCCGTCCAAGCAGGACGTCCTCAACGCGGTCAAGAACTACGTACTGGCCCGCAAGCTCATGGCCCAAGAGAATTGTCAGGGCATCTCCGTGGACTGCCTGCCTCTGGTTCAGAACCGCTTGATTCCCGCGCCGCCTTGCATTGCGTGGCTGCGGCTCAACGACGAAGGCTCGGTCGGGGCGTGCGAGGCCGACTGGAACGCCGCAATCTCAATGCGTTTGACGAGCTATCTTTTCGACCGGCCCGGCTTCATGCAGGACCCGGCGCCGAATACGGTCAACAACACGCTGATGGGCGCCCATTGCTCGTGTCCGACGAAGCTGGCCGGCTTCGACAAGGATCACGAGCCGTTCATCCTGCGCAGCCATTCGGAGTCCAATACCGGGGTCTCGCCGCAAGTGCTCTGGCGCGAAGGACAGAAGGTGACGATTATGAAATTCCAGGGTCCCGAGTCGATTATCCTGGGCACGGGTCGTGTGCTCCGCAATATCGAGACGCCTCCGGCGGGGGGCTGCCGGACCTCGGTCGAGCTGGAGCTGGACGGCGTGGCCGACTGCCGGGACACCAAAGGATTCCATCAACTCTTCATCTACGGCAATCACGAGATGGGATTTAAGGCCTATTGCCAGCTCGCCGGTATCCAGGTGGTTCACGTATAAGCGAGCACGCCGAGCTTCTTCTGTGCGGTCTTGTG
>CAYZAH010000606.1:0-3456 GCA_964475805.1 uncultured Pirellulales bacterium
GACAAACGTGGGAAGCACGCCGGTGCCACACATGATATTGTATCACTGCAATTTTGGCTGGCCCTTGGCGGACGAAGGGACGGACATTATCTGCAAGGGGAAGTGGGCGTCGCGTGGCTTGGATATGGACAACGCCGTGTTCAACAGCAAACGCAACTTCAAGAAGTGCTCGATGCCACTCGACAGCCACCGGGGCGGTGGCGAAGGCTGTGCGTTTATCAACGTGACCGCCGACAGAAAGGGCGCGTGCACCGTCGGCCTTCATAATCGAGGGTTGGGCCTCGCTCTTGCCATGACGTATAACAAAAAGCAGTTGCCCTGGCTGAGCAATTGGCAGCATTGGGGCCCGGGCGAGTACGTGACTGCCCTGGAACCTGGGACTAATCCACCCATCGGCCAAGGCAAGGCCCGAGAGCAGAAGACACTCATCCATATCGCCCCGGGAGAGAGCCGAACCTATGACCTCGAAATGGCGGTACTAACGGACAAAAAGCAAATCGGGGATTTTCTTAAAGCGGCGGGTGGGTGATTATGGCTGGACACGTCTTTACCGGCTTTGGATTCGGGCCGATCCAGGGAGGGCTGTTTGTCAAAGAAGCATTTCAAAGCGGAAGTTTCGCTCGCATTGCGGTGGCCGAGGTCGATCAGGAATTAGTTGATGCGATCCGGGCCAATCAGGGAAGCTATTACGTCAACGTGGCCAGGGCAGATGGCATCGAGACGCTGAAAATAGACAACGTGACATTGCTGAATCCGAATGTGCCATCAGACAGAAAGGTGCTTCTTAATTTTCTCAAGCAATCGACGGAAATGGCCACCTGTTTGCCGTCCGTGAAATTCTATGAGTCCGCGGGCGAGAATACTGTGGCTTCGTTGATAGCCGAGGGCTTGAACAAGGGAGAGGCGAAAGGGACGATCATCTATGCGGCGGAAAACAACAATCTTGCTGCCGAGATATTGCAGAAGGCCGTTGAGAGCAGGATGGGCGCTCCGCTGAGCGGTCATGTGCAGTTTCTCAACACAGTGATCGGCAAGATGAGCAGGGTCGTGACTGAGCCCGCTGAGATCACCGAATTGAAACTGGCGCCTATCGCACCCGGGCTTGGACGAGCGTTTTTGGTCGAACAGTTCAACCGCATCCTGGTAAGCCGAACGACGATTGCTGATTTCAAGCCCGGCATCGAAGTCTTCATCGAAAAGGACAACTTGTTGCCTTTTGAGGAAGCGAAGCTATACGGCCACAATGCGATTCATTCGCTCCTCGGTTTCCTTGGCGCCGTCAAAGGGGCAGTGTCGATGACGGAGCTTAAAGCGGATGGGGCCGTCATGGAAATCGGCAGAGACGCTTTCTTACAGGAATCTGGCGCAGCGTTGATAAAAAAGCATGCGCATTTGGGAGATGATCTGTTTACCGAAGCCGGATATAGAGACTATGCGGAGGACCTGCTCGAAAGAATGACGAATTCTCACCTGGGCGATACGGTGGCTCGGGTAACGCGTGACATTCGACGCAAGCTCGAAATAGACGGCCGGATATTCGGCACAATGCAGCTCGCCCTGAAATACGATATCGAGCCGCACAACATGGCCTTGGGCGCGATAGCCGGCCTTGCTGTATTGTTGAAGAAGGCCGAAGAAAACGGTCTACCTTCAGATTTACGTCTAAGCGATTGGCGGGGCCTGGATGCCGACAAAATCGAGCGAATCCTCCACTGGCTATGGGAAGGCCAAACCTGCAAATCCGTAGCGCTACTCATCCAGTATGTTCAGAACGCCAAAGAACGATTTGGAATGGTAACAGATAACTGACCATGGATGGTCCGGCTCATCAGCATGGAGAGCATGTTCAACGCACGGGCAGCGTGAGGGTCATATTCCGGCTGGCATCCCGAGATTGACGACCTTGCTTTGGCTGTTTACAATAGCTACCATCACTTTTGAAAGGGCACGTTATGGACTTCGAGCAGAATGATGGTTTCTCACAACCGGAGCAGCCGGTTTCCGGCTTGCCCGCGGGTTCCCCTCCGGCCAGGCCGCCGAGAAGAAGAAGCGGGTGGAGAATCTTCTGGGGCATTCTTTTGGCGCTGTCGGTCATGGCCAATATCGGGCTATTCCTGATGCTCATTGGAGTTGTAGCCGTTCTTGCGACCGGGCATGGAAGTATGCTCACGGAGGAGGTCGTGCGGGAAGGTCCGGCCAGCCAGAAGATCGCCGTCGTGAATGTCGAGGGCATCATTCGCGGCAGCTTGGCTGAGGAGGTGTACTCGCAGCTCAAGGCGGCCCGGCACGACTCTCGGGTCAAAGGCTTGATTGTCCGCGTGGACTCGCCGGGCGGCACCATTTCTGCGAGCGACCGAATCCACGAGGAGATCCGAAAATTCAGAGAAGAGAAAGGCGGGCCGGTCATCGCGTTCATGCAGGGAGTGGCGGCCTCGGGCGGCTACTATGCGTCGGTGGCATGTGAGAAAATCATCGCTGAGCCTACCGCGATCACTGGGTCGATCGGCGTGATAACCGAGTTTTTTGTTGTTCAGCAGTTGCTGGAAGATAAGCTCGGTGTTCTGCCGGTGACGATCACATCAGGGCAGAAGAAGGACTGGCCCAGTTCGTTCAGGAAGCCGTCACCGGAAGAGCTTCAGTACATGCGGAACAGGCTCATGACGCCCGCGTACGAGCGGTTCATCGAGATTGTCACCGAGGGGAGGAAGGCGTCATTAACCCCAGATCAGGTCAGGAAGTTGGCGGATGGGGGTATTTTCGGCGCGAAGGAAGCGGTTCAGGAAAAGCTTATCGACGGCATTGGTTACCTGGACGACGCTATTGCCTTGGTCAAATCCATGGCGGGAATTCAAAACGCACGAGTCGTGGAGTATCACAGGCCGTTTTCCTTTGGCGATTTGCTGAGCCTTAAGAAAGCGAACATGCTGAAGCTCGACCGAACCACGCTCTATGAATTGGGCAGGCCCGAGGTCATGTATCTCTGGAGTGCATTTTAGTGAATCGGGGATCGAAATGCTCTTGGACGGTGACTCTCAGCGCTGCACTGCTTGTATGCGTTTGGTTTTCAGGTGGAGCCAGGGGGGCAAGTGAGCCATCGATGGGCCTGATTGTGGTTACGCCCGACGGGCGCGGATTTGTGGAACGCGATTCGGGGTGTCCATACCTCCCTTTCGGTACGAACTATTACGATCCCAACACAGGCTGGGCGCCGAAGCTGTGGCGTCAATTTGATGCCGAGAGAGTTCGGGAGCATTTTGGCGTCATGGGCGGGATGGGCGTCAATTGTGCCCGCGTTTTTCTGACGGCGGCAAGCTTCCAGCCGACGGCGCAAAACATCGAGGAAGAAGCTCTTGTGAAACTGGATACGCTCGTCCGGATCGCCCGTGAGAATAGTATCCGCCTCATATTGACCGGCCCGGACCACTGGGAGGGTGTGCCCGATTACTGGAAGCCGGA
>CAYZAH010000607.1:0-3453 GCA_964475805.1 uncultured Pirellulales bacterium
GAGGATAACCAAAGGCAAGCCTAACGAGCACGTGCGAATCAAGCCGGCGCCGATGAAGCCCGAAGACGTCACGCATGCCGATATCGTCTTCTGCACGCACGACCACGCGGACCACATCGACCCTGAAAGCATCCCCATTATCGCCGCTCAATCGCCTGACGCTCGTTTCGTCGTGCCCGAATCCGCCCGCCAGACAATGCGGAACTTCGGAATTGGCGATGAGCGAATCCACGGGATGAAGGGCGACGACGAATTGCGCCTGAATGATATTCAGGTTTACGCGATTCCGGCTAAACATGAACAGTTCGATCTCGACGCTCAGAAGGGCTATCCCTATCTTAGCTATATCATCCGGATTGCCGGTATCACAGTGCTCCACGCGGGCGATACAATTCCCTACGATGGGCAGACTGAACGCCTTGAAAAACACAGAATCGACCTGGCGTTTTTACCCATTAACGGCCGCGATGAATTCAGGCACAGGCTGGACTTTGCAGGCAATTTCACCTGTGAGGAAGCGGTTCGATTCGCTCTCGATATTAACGCCGGCTTAACCATTCCGATGCACTACGATATGTTTGCGATCAACACCGCCGACGTAAACGAATTCCGGCGGGTAGCGGATAAGCGCAATCTTCGCTATCTCATTATGGAGCACGGCGATTCCATTCATTTTCCATTGGAGATCCTATAAGCTAATCGAAGTTTGGAAGGAAACCGATTATGACAAAGGCAAATGTAATTATCACGTTCTCAATTGTTTTATTTCTTTCCGGCCATTGTGCCGCTTTTGCCGAAGACGCCACGGAACAGGCTCTCAAGCAGGCTTCCAAGTCCGCCGAGATAGCCGGTTACTCCCTCAGCAAGGTCCATCGCTGGCTGCACGAGCGGGCGCTCGAGCAAATCGATCCGGCGACAGGACTCTACAAGGCCGACGGCAAATGGAACTACCGCGACACCGCCGCCGACTGCTATCCCTTCCTCGTCTGGGCCGCTTTTGTCGTCGATCAAAAAGCACTCGACGGCCCGGTCCGTGACATTTTGCACACCGAGATGAAGCTGTGCAACCAATACGACCGAATTCCCGTACCTTATGATTTTACGACGGGCGGCAAGATGGAGAATCTTCCCTGGGACGAGGTCGTCTTCCAAGCCTCCGAATATGTCAAAGACGGATTGGTCGCCATCGTCGAGGCGACCGGCAAGGATGAATGGTTCGACCGGATGAAAGGTATCGAGGAAGATCTCTGGAAGTACGCACGAGTTGAAACTCCATACGGGAAGATTGTCTCGACAAACGTGGAAGTCAACGGCGAGCAACTTCAGGCCCTGATCCGGCTTTACACCATGACGGGCGAGAAAAAGTTCCTCACCTGGGCCGAGCGGCTCGGAGATTACTATTTAGCCAAAGGCGATTTCGTCCCAAGCCGACTGCGCGATCACGGCTGCGAGATCATCGGCGGACTCGGCCTGCTGCTCGGCGTCGAATCCCGCGTTAATCCGCAAAAAGCCGAACCGTATCGAAAGGCCATCAAGTACATGTTCGATCAGATTCTTGAACGGGGTCTCAACGCCGACGGCCTCATGCTCAATACAATCGCCAAAGAGCCCGGTTCCCACGAAGGGCAGCTCAGCGACGGCTGGGGTTACAACTACGTCGGCTATTTGTGTTACGATATGGCGGTTGGCAACCCGGTCTATCGCGCCCAGGTCGAGCGAACGCTCGCCAATCTGCTCAAGCCGCAATACAAGAACTACCCGTGGGAAGGCAAATCCATCGACGGCTATGCCGATTCCATCGAAGGTGGCATCTACCTCGTTAACCGGCTGCCCGTCAAGCCGGCCCTCGAATGGATTGACCGCGAGATGGCCGCCAATGTCGCCCGCTCCTATCAGCCTCTCGAAACAGCGGAGCTTTGGGGCACCATGAAGCTCGAAGCAAACGGCGTCCGGACCGTCATCATGCACGCACTGATGCACACGCGGGGCCTCATCGCCCGGCCCTGGCGAGACGATCTCAAACTTGGAGCCGCACAGATGGGCGACGCCCTCGCCATTGTCCTCAAAGCCGAAAAGCCCTGGGAAGGTAGGCTGATCTTCGATATTCCGCGTTATCGCCAGTACATGGGCTTTTCCAAAGATTGGCCCAGGATCAATACCTTGCCCGAATGGTTCACGGTCGATTTGAAAGCCCAGTACACTGTCCGCAATGTCTCAGCCGATTCGAGCATCGGGCGTACAGGGGAGGAACTCCACGCAGGCTTGGCCGTTGAGGTCCCTGCGAATGGAGAAGTCCGTTTGCTTGTCGAGCGCCTGGACAGGTGAACGTGAGAGACCTGCAACGGATCATCGGAGTTTCCGGAGGTAAAAATGGAGCTCGAAGGTAAAATCGCACTGGTGACCGGGTCCAGTCGTGGGATTGGTAAAACAATCGCCATCGAGTTGGCTCGCAACGGGTGTCAGGTGATCGTCCACGGCTCAAAGGAATCGGATACTCTTCGCGAGTCCTTCGAGATTGTCAAGAAACTCAGTCCCCGCTCGCTTATGATCACAGCCGAATTGTCGCAATCTTCAGCGATTGATCGTTTGTTTTCGCAGGTAAAAGAGACTGTCGCCAGGCTGGATATCCTCGTCAACAATGCGGCTACACAAAATCCAAGTCCCGTTCTGGAGCTGAAGCAAGAGGATTGGAACCGCGTGCTTTCGGTCAATCTCACGGCGCCTTTCTTGTGCGCTCAACATGCCGGCCGAATCATGCGGGACAACAAGACCGGCGGAAAGATTATCAACATTAGCTCCGTTCACGCCCACGACGCCAGGCGATACTACGCACATTACAGCGCCGCAAAAGGGGGCCTCGAGACCCTAACCAAATCCCTGGCCCTTGAACTGGCGGAATACAACATTCAGGTCAATTCCATCGTCGCTGGAGCCATCGCCACGGAACTGACGCCGATGGATCGGCAAGAAAAGTTCTTAACTTCCGTCCCGGCGGGCAGAATCGGCACGACCGAAGAAATCGCCCAACTGGTTGTTTTCCTCAGCTCCAATCGATGTGACTACATTACGGGCGCCAGCATCACGGTTGATGGCGGATTGACGCTGGGATTTTGTGCAACCAGGCCTGATTTGTGAAAAATGAACGACCCAGAACGAAGAAAAGTATAAGGATATGATGAATACTTGTTTATAATACCACTTCGGTAAGAGTTTTTGCAGTCTGGGAGGCATAGACAAAGGAACAATGGTCATTGAACGGCAAGACAGCAGTGGACACGTGGACAATGCACAGGTGAGGCAGGCGGTAGCCGAGTTTTTTGCCCGGAACGATTATGCGGGCCAGCGAATCCTCCTGCTCATCCCCGACAATACACGCTCAGGCCCCATCGGCGACGTATTCAAGATGATCTACGAATTCCTGGGGCCGAAGGCCAAAGCGGTCGATTGCCTGGT
>CAYZAH010000608.1:0-3451 GCA_964475805.1 uncultured Pirellulales bacterium
TTCGCAGAGATCGCCGAGATCATACCCTTCTTGCTCTGCGCTCTCAGCGTTCTCGGCGGTGAATCCCAAATTGGGTTTGTTTTTCCAACTCGGCCTGGACTCATACTGGCCCTGTCATTCCGCACTTGATGCGGAATCCACCATTTGGGGTAAATTGGTTTTTTTCAGGCTGGCCACCAAAACACGAAGGTACAAAGAAATGATGCTTACCAACAGTGGACGCCCAAACCTATCGCATAGTCGCACCGGTTAGACGTGCAAATAGTCAATCGTCAATCTATGCCTGAGGTATAGACAATAGTCAATGACAGGGTCGCCCGGTCCCCTTACTTCATCGTCCGTCTCCTGTATTCCGATTACGATGTTAGATGAATATTATACTAAATATTATGTCAAAAGTCAATTGAGTTCTATGGTTGTTGGACGCGAGCCGTCTTGTTGGCAGAACCGCTTAGCTTCGCTCTCAGCAAGTTCCTACAAATCCTCTGCGACCACCCGAAATCCGATGACGTATTTTCGAACGTCCGGCCAATCGCCGTCGCGGTTCGCAGAGCGGCAGCGTGATGGAAAATCGTTCCAGGACCCACCTCGAAAGACACGCGATTTTCCCGTTGGCGGTCCCTTCGGGTCAACGGACGGACGGGCCGGATCGTATTGCTCATCGTACCAGTCACTGCACCACTCCGCGACATTTCCGTGCATGTCGTACAGCCCGAAGGCATTCGGAGCAAAACTTCCGGCTTTGGTTGTCGTTTGCCGATATTCGCCTTTGCGACCGTTTCCGTATACATCATGCCCATCGAAGTTGGCCTGGTCGGTGCCGACGGTTTCACCGGTGTGAAACGGTGTGCGCGTTCCCGCCCTGCAGGCATACTCCCACTCGGCCTCCGTGGGTAGGCGATACGTCTTTCCTTCTTTGCGGCTGAGTTTTTCACAGAACTCGACGGCGTCATTCCAGGACACCCCTTCGACGGGCAGGTCGTCACCCTCGAACGTGCTCGGGTCACTGCCCATCACGGCCTTCCACTGGGCCTGGGTTACTTCAGTTGCGCCGATATAATAGCCCTGCGTTATCGACACGAGATGCTGTGGGTGTTCATCGGCGTAGCGGCGCCCGGCGTCGCGGCTTTTCGCGCCCACGGCGGCGGCGGAATCTCGACTGCCCATCATGAACTTGCCGGCAGGAACGTGGATCATCTTCATACCCACCGAATTCGTTACAGCATCCCGTGAAATCGGGGCGGGAGGGCTGCCCGGAATGGCAGCAGCTTGGCCGTACTTGGCCACCTTCTTCCGAACGAATTTCGTATTCCAAAGATCCACAAGCGTCCTCTCAGTAAAGTGAGTATTCCAGCGGACGTAGTTTCCATCGAGGGTGGTATCCGACATCGTCAGGAATGAGCTCAAGAACACGTTTGCACCTTCTACATCCAGGAACTGCTGCTTCACCGCGTTCAATATCGTATGAAGTCGTTTGGAATGGTTCTCATCCGACACGTAAGCCACGGCGCTCAGTAGAAGACCGTCGTCGGCGGATTCAGAAAACAATGAAACATACTCGATGGAAGAAAACAGGTCGCGAACCGCCGGGGATGCCGTCCACTGGGCCTTGACCTCTTGCATGTCCAGCAAGACTTTCCATTTTATTGCCGCCCATACGAGGGACGTCGCGTTGGTGCGCTCCAGGGTCCCTCGAAGGGAGGCGGACAAGGGCACAGTTGTTTTGCCCGCGACACGAACCGACCGCTGCAAGAGCGAAGGACTGCCCAAAACAAGAGTAGACGGTTGTGGAAAACAGTAGCCGATCTGACCGCTTTGATAGAGTGCTGTGCCTTCGTACATCGCCTTTTTCATTCCGGCACAAAGGCCGAGCTTCAGACGCAGTTCCGGAGTGGCGTTGTCGAAGGTGCCTTTGACAATCAGTAAGCCTTGGGGGGCCTGCTCGGGATTTCCCGCCAATACCACCGTCGCGTATCGCACTTCACTGCGAGGGTCAATGCCTATCATCCCCCGAGCCATCTCGAGGTATTGGCTCATCAGCATTGAAACGGCCGGATTGGCCTCCTTGGAAAGCTCCATAAACTGAAAGAAGGCTTCGAGATTGACGTTTCCCACAAGCCACCAGTCGGCCGGAAGATACTTTAAGCACGGGTTGCTTGCGGCTTTTGTGGACAGCGTAGACGAGGCCGTTAGCGGCAGTCTTATCAACTCACGTTCCGTCTTTAGTTCCAGGATAGCCTTGCTCGGGATCGCAAAATTCAGGGCCTGGCCCTTCGGCACCATGAACGTGGCGACACCCACAACCTGCCCTTTCATGTTTAACACGGGGCTGCCGCTGGATCCACTGGATATGGGTGCGGATATTTGCAGGACCCGGCCGTACCCCGATGTCTCGCGGATGCCTGAGACAATCCCTTTGGATACGGTTGACTCCAGGCCCAGAGGATTTCCGACGATAACGATATCCTCGCCAATGAGCGGCTGGACGTTCACGGGCGTAACGTAAGGCGTTGGAGCACCGCCGGTGTTGACGCGCAGTTTCACAATATCCGAATCGACGTCGATGGCCAGAATCCCGTCAACGGGACAGGTCCGTCCGTCTGCCGTCTTGACACTGACTGAGGACGCTCCATCGATCACGTGATGGTTTGTGATTAGCTGACCGTCCCTGCTGATGAAGAAACCGCTGCCCTGCAGTGTCGGATGGCCATCCTTGTCAAAGGACGTGACCGTGGCTACGGCCGGCTGTATCCTTTTGAAAAGCGCGCTCAGCGTCACCTCGGCCCTTGCCCTCCAAGGAACGCTCAGCAGCAGACAGGCGAACAACAATCTCGACTTTCGCATAGCTCAGCCTCCTGACAGCTCCGTCTCAGAACCCTACAGTCGTTGGGCACACGGTTTCACTTAATCAAGCCACTTTTTGCGAGAACTGCAAGGATTTTTTCGGATCAGACAACGTATCGTGTCTTCTCTGTGGGCGCACTCACGTGCGTCTGTATCCGAGCGTGAGTTCGAGGCAACGCTATTGTCTTCGCTGCAAATGGCCATTCACAGTCTAAAATGTGCGGTAGAATCAACAAGCAAGGTGAGCTATCCTTGTTGTCGTGAGGACAGAAGTGACTGGGCGGTCTTTAATCTCTTGGTGAATTGATTCAATGTTGGCAGCATGCTCTCGAGACGTTCGGCAAAGACAGCGTGTTCACAAAAAGCAATCGCCTTTCTCAACACGCAAACCTCTTCCTCTATCTGGTTGCGGCCTCTGTAGATAACCGCCAATCGTTCAAAGGCATTATCTTCATCGGAATTCTGAGAAATATTGCGCTTATATAATTTCATCGCCTTGGCAAGCCCGATTTCTTGTTCCAGAGCGTTCAATTTTATGTTGTCGTTTTTGCTCACGAGAGTTCCTCCAACATCCAGACAACTCCTTTAGGTCTTAGAGACGTTCGGT
>CAYZAH010000609.1:0-3451 GCA_964475805.1 uncultured Pirellulales bacterium
GATCGTGACGTTCTTCGCGGTTGCGTCGAGACCGTTGCGGATCATGAGGCCCGCCTTGGACCACTCGTGCACATATTCAAGGCTATCGATTCTGGCGGTGATCGACCCGTCACCATGCAAGACCTTGTGGGCGAAATGGAAGTCGTCATATACCTCCCAGATGTCCCCACCGATGCTGGCAATAGTATAGCAGCTCGTTTCCGGGTCGTATCGGCAGTGGCCAGAGCCGTCACGGCGCTTCTCGGCGGCCAACTGCGCCAGCAACAATCCTAAAGGTCGGAGCCGTTCTCGCAGCAAGTGTGGGCCGGAGAGGATAGCCCGGGCACGGGCGTCACAGCCTCCGGCGTGGTAAGGCACACATCGAAAGGCGCGTTCCAACTCCTCCAGGTATTGCGGAGCATTGGTGTCATCGATCCACAGGGCGGCTTCGGTTCGCCGCAGGTGGGCGTCCAGACAGTTCGGGTCGGTAGCCACTCCGCGGCTGTAGCACGCAATTTGTTCCTTGCAGTGTTCTTCGACCGTCCGAGGGACACCGAAGGTTTCCACCGTAGGTTGTTGCGGATCGAGTTGGGCAATCCAAATCTCCCAGTAAGGCTGCCCAAGGGCGAGAGCCATCTTGGAACCATCCGGCGACCACCTGGTTTGAGTCGTGGGACCGTCGATCATCCGCAGAGCCGCTCCTGTACTCATATCGAATATCCAGGTTCCCAAGCTCGACCCGTGACGTCCACTGATGATGACCTCTTGTTCATTATCCGGCCTCCAACCGTGGAATATCCCGCGAGAGGGAAAAGGTGGCACCAGCCACGTGGCGACTTGCCGGTGCGATTGCGCCTCACGGATTTCAAATTGTCGGAACATCGAGTCGGCGATGAAGCGTTCGTCAGAAGATACCTCGGGGAAGAAAGAGGAAACGTGGAACTGCTGAGGCCTCACAGGTGGGTCCTGCTCGACGGCTATGGAGTAATACGTAGCCCCGCCCGATTGGTAGTAAAGATGCTTCGAGTCATCACTCCAGTGGGGCCAGTACCCGTTAGGAGCGATATATCGCATGTGATGTGTGGCCAGTTCGATCAGCCAGATGTCGCCTGCCATGTCCGGCACGCCTCCCACCCGGATTCTCTCCATCGTATCAGACCATCCTCTGGCAAAGTCAGAAGACAGGGTCTGCCGATCACGGACGAAGGCGATATATCGACCATCGGGCGACCACGCCGGGTCCTTGCCGGGCATCGTCAGGATCTCCGTCTTGTTGGTTGTCAGGTTCAGCACAGCAATGGCGCTGGTATACAACATGCCCTGGGTATAGGCGATCTTCGTGCCATCGGGCGACCAACTGGGGCAGAACCCAAGGGAAATGAGGCGCTTGGCATGGCGGCTCAGACGATCATAGTAATCCGCCGCCTCACGCATGGCCCAGAAGCCGAGGTTCTCCGGGTCCCCCGGTGGAAGCCGCAACGGCTGGCTCCGAGACAAGGCATCGTTCACGTACCGGCTGAGATAGAACCGGAACCAATCCTTCGGACTCCAGGTCCCGGTCGTCCAGGCCCAAGGGCTATATTCCGGATTCGCCCAGGACCGGCGCATCACTTGTTCGTACTGCTTGTTGGCTTGCTCATACTGCCCCAGTGCCACCAGGGTCATGAATATTCGCGCCTGATAGGACAGATTGTTCGGCTCGATATCGGCGCATCGCTCGGCATCCGCCAAAGCCTGCGACAACTCGCCCATTTGCATGTGAGTCTCTCTTCGCTCGTCGTACAGTGCGGCATCTTGCGGGGCCAAGGAAACCGCGTCGTCGTGATATCGAATGGCCTCCGTCAAACGCCCGAGTTCTCGCAGCGCGATAGCGGAGAGAAGGTAGCCCAGGGGATCGTTGGACCGAACGGTCTTCATGGAGACTGTATCCAGGATCATCTTGTCGTAGTCTCTCTGAGCGTAGTAGATGTACGCCCGATCCCGCAGGGAGACATAGTGATTTCCATCGATCCGCAGCGCCTCGTCGAGCAAGCGGAGCTTCTCTCTCGCATCGGTTGTGGCCTTGGCCTGCAAGAAACGATATTGAGCTGTGCCCTCAATCAGCCTCTGTGCCTGCTGACTGTGGAAGTCCCATTTGGCCTTGTACTCCTCTGTCCTGCCGGGCGTCCAGGGATCACCTCTGTAGTAGATACTGGCCAGCAGAAAATGAGCCTGACCGGCGATCTCATCCTGTTCGTCGAGCAGGGTTTCCAACTCCGTAGCGGCAGCGGTAAGATCCTTCCGGCCCAGAAGGCTCTGCGCATGAGCCAGCTTTGCCTCCCGCCGGACGTGAGGACTGTTAATGAGGAAAGCCAACTTCGTCATCGCTTCGCCGTATTTCCTGTCTTCGACCAGTCTCTGAGCCTCTGCCAACAGGCGATGATCTTCCAGTGATCGAGCCAGACGATGTTCTCTGGCGGATCGGCCGTACATCAACAGCCCGAAGACACTACCGACGAGCATCAGGATCATCATGACCATCACAGCCAGCGTTTGTCGATGACGCCGGATGAACTTCACGGCTTGATAGATCGTGTCCGGTGGAGCGGCGCTGACGGGTTGGTCGTTCAGATAGTTGCGAATATCCGCGGCCATCGCATCGACACCAGCGTAGCGCCGCGAACGGTCCTTTTCCATAGCCTTGAGCGTGATCCAGTCCAGATCGCCGCGCAGTTTGTTTCGCAGCGATCTGACCTCGGACCGACGTCGCTGAGCCAACTGCGTTGATTCTTTCACGGACATCCTGCTCAGTTTCGTGCTCGGAGTCGCGGGATCTTCCTCACAAATGATCTTGCGGATATTTTCCGCTCCTCCCTCGCGGAAGGTTTGGGAATCAAAAGGCAAAACACCGGCGAGCAGCTCGTACAGCACCAGTCCCAATGAATACACATCTGACCGCGTGTCTATGTCTTGATTCTCCGGGTCCACTTGTTCGGGACTCATATACTCCGGCGTGCCCACCCATTGCCCTTGCTCGGTATAGAACGTCCGCTCGGAAAGAGGAAGGTTGAGCGCGCGGGCCACGCCAAAGTCAATGACTTTGGGCGATGCTTTGCCGTCGTGATCGGCGACAAGAATATTGGATGGTTTAATATCGCGATGAATGATTCCCTTTTGATGGGCGTATTGAATAGCATGGCAAACATCGAGAAACAAGAGTAACCTCTCTTCCACGGCAAGTTTACGGTTGTCGCAATACGTGGTAATAGAGATTCCCTTGACATATTCCATCACAAAATAGGGCCGGCCACCCTGAGTTAACCCGGCGTCATGAATACGAGCGACATGCGGGTGATCCAAGAGAGCGAGGGTCTGCTGCTCCGTTTCAAAACGTGCAATCACCCTCTTGGAGTCCATTCCCGGCTTGATGATTTTCAGAGCGACTTCCCGATGGAATGGATGTTGCTGTTCCGCCAGATAGACAACGCCCATC